>PFPP01000021.1 GCA_002793115.1 Candidatus Kaiserbacteria bacterium CG_4_10_14_0_2_um_filter_50_16 | reverse complement strand
CCGTCGCGTTCGCGCTAATGAGATTCATTTGGTCTACGAGCGAGCCCCCCGAGACCGTGAGCGAGCCGGTCGGACTCGCCGTCGCACCTCCGAACGTCTGCGTGCCTTGCTCTGCATTCGCGATGTCCTGCATAGTTGGCGGCATACTCTGGAGCGCTTGCAAGTCGGCAGTATAAGAGCCTCCAATTCCGCTGTTGGGAGTTGATGAATTTAGCTCGTTTTGGACTTTTTGTGCCATCGCAGTCGCAACCGCGCTTACTGTCGAGGCATTTGCTACTTGCGCGAATATTGGCGCGATTTCGGTCGTGAGCGCGGTTTGTGCGGCATTTATTTCTGCATTACTGATATTCATGAAATTTGCAAGATACAGTGAATTGCTATTGGCGAACGTGCTTGATGCCACCGCCTGCTGACTTAGGCAGAAGCTCGCGAGCGACGTGACACTTGTCGATGCGGCATTCGCCGCCACGCTAATGGTATTCCACGCTGATTGGTATTGAGACACCCTGTTTAACACATCGGAACCGGACATCGGAAGTGCCGCGGCTTCTTGATATACGGTCGAATCGGTAACGCCTAAATATCCCGGCGAGTTCCTATGCTGGTAGAGCTGAGAAGTTGAGTTCGATCCGGATGGTTGTCCGACACCAAAAAGACCGCCCGAATTAGGACCGCCGAGAAGTTGTTGTGCGAAATTTACTGTGGCCATAGTTGTTGCGATATTACCAAGGATACCGGTGATCTCATTCGCCACACTACCCATCTGTACGAGCTTATCTTGAGTGCTGCCGAGTACCTTATCAAGCGTTGCTTTGATGGTTGAACCGGGTGTCTTAATAGTGCCAGGCTTGCCATCTTTGTCGTAGCAAGGGTCTCCTGGGTTGACTCCAACTTCTCTAGCTAGATTTCGCCTGCATATTCCACCTTCACAGTAATTTGATGTGCAATCAGTGGAAACAGAACAGCTCTGACCGTCAGCTTTAGGTCCATTATTATCAGGCGCAAATTGATTATTGCCTAAAGCCAATGTTGGTGTTGGTGTTATTGGTGGCGGTGTCAATGGGTCATTATTGCTTGCTGTTTCTGACGCACTGCACCACGAAAGAAATCCCTGACCCCAATTGAGTTCCGCGAGACGCGCGGCCGTCACGCTCGTAACCACAGAAGCGAGCTGATTCTGCGATCTTTGATAGAGCGTGTAGGGATTATTTTGGTCCTGAGTCGTAAGCGCGAACCATGCATCGGTACCGCCCTGCGACCAATCGCCTTTAAGATAGTCATCTATGTTTGGCGATGATGCGGATAGCGTACATTTATTAGCATCCCAGAATCCTGCAGAGCTCGTATTTTGAAGATAATTAGTGCGGAGCGACGAAGTGATGGCAGAAGCAAAAGGAGAATTTGAATTCCGGCCAAATTGGGCGAAAAATGCCAGTGCCTGCGTGTCTCCGACCGTCTGCAGATTCCCTTGTAAGTTTTGTACGAACTGTGGCGCGCCGGTGCCGTTTGTCTTGCCGATAACGAAATCTATGACGCTGGCAGTAATGAGCTTCAGCAGATTCCCTGACATAACAAAAGCGAGCGGTTGAAGTACATAAGTATTAACATAGAGAGCAGTTTCTGCACTGGCTTCCGCGAGATTATATGCTGTCAAGAGAGTAAGCTTGGCAGCACTGATGGTGGTCTCAATGGAAGTTTTAAGAGTGTTATACAATTGTGGTCCGACTTCTGTAACTGCATCAGCTGCATATGTTTTTTGTTGTGCAACGAAAAATACTGGTGGTACGATGAGTGTAATGATGAGAAATATTGCAAGCACTATGTTGAGTGAATGCTGCTTCATAGTTTTTTGATGGTCGCTTGTTCATTTCGCATATCAGAAATGAGATTCACGAATGAGGCACCGGGCGTACCAGTGTGGAGAGAGATGCCGGATGCTGCGTATATGTTCCCGATGTGTACAAACGCAGTACCGAGGGATTGCGTCGCCTGCGGATACTGCTGGAGCGCGAGTATTGCCGCTAAGGGATCGGTATACACCTGTGTGAAGTCAGTCGCGATTTCGCTTATGTACATCATCGTGTTAATAAGCATGAGATCGTTAACCGCTAGTTCCATAGGCACAGGAAGCGCGGCGAGTCCGGTGGCAGAATCTCGATATGCCTTCGCTATCGAGGCAATATACGGAAGTGCGGTATCGTCATTATTCAAGAGCGCATTCTTCAAGTAATTTATCTCGCTGGTTGTCGCATTGCTTGTATTCTTCAGGAGCACCGCCTCTGCACTCACCGCAAACGTGGCGAGAGCATCCACACCAGACCCAGAAATCGTAAGGTCATTCACAGATTTGAAATCAGGTGCGATGGTTACGACTGAGGAGAGCGATTGTATGGCTTGGTTCGCAACATTTTGTATATCGCTTTGAGTTAGGTCAGCGCCGCCATTTGCCTGTTTCGCAGAGAGATAGAGCGTAAAGAAATTTTTTGCAAAGGCGTCGGTGAGTGTTCCTTCTGCAGGAGGCGGCGGAAGACCATTTGAATCAAGAGAGTTTTGTGAAGAAGTCGCTACTGAGACATCGGCAACCGCCCTTGGCACGACAAGACCCTTCGCGACCGCCTCGCCGTCGGTCATGCCGAGATGGAACGTGTCGATGGTGTTCGGGGATGTGCCGTAGAGCGCCTCTTCCCAATCAGGAAGACCGTCGCCGTCAGAATCTTTCGCCGCGATGGCTTGAAGGAGTGCCGTTTCGGTCGATGCCTGCGCTGATTGAGGCGACTCGACGCTGTGCGCGAACATATACGCTGTGGCTATAATCACCGCCGAAAGAAGCGTCGAGAAAGCAATGCGCCAGTGTCTTAGAATTCCCACCATAGTATTTATGAAAAGTATAGCAGGTGCTACTATATAGTTGTGCGTATTTTACTCTCATTGTTCATAACGGCTCTTCTTGTGCTCTCATACGGGACCAGCGCGAGTGCGCAGGCGGGTGTTCAAAATATGTTCACGGGGAACCTCTCGCTTGGCTCTAGAGGAACGCAGGTCACTGCGCTCCAGAAGATGTTGAATCAAGACCCCGATACTCGTATTGCGAGTATCGGTCCTTGATCTCCAGAAAATGAGACGACCTATTTCGGAATGCTGACGAAGTCGGCAGTCATACGGTTTCAGGAAAAATATACGATCGATGTCTTGGCACCGGTCGGACTCGTGCAAGGAAACGGATATGTCGGGCTTTACACAAGAGTGAAACTTAATGCGCTTTCTGTGTTGGCAGTGAATACACAAAACATGAATTCTTCAATGTCATCCGCTTCGACAACAGTTTCTCAAAATTCGAATTTGGAAAATCTCGACAAGTTTTTTGCGGCTCTCGACATTGTTGCGGCAAAACAAAGAATCTCGTCCTCAACCATCGTTGTTCTTAAAGAGCAGGCTATGAAAAGAATCGCAACAACGACTGATATGCGCGCAACTTTTTTAAAGCTAGTACAAAACAATTCTCATCAGGCTATTGAATATAATTCTTTTGTTAACAGAGTGTTGGCAACTATGGAACGGGCGTTTGGAAGTGTATTCATGCCGGGACGCGCGCATGCAACGGTCGGCGTTCCCTTCGGTGGCGCCATTCTCTATGCATTCCTCTGTGATGGCGGTGTCTGGAACATCACGCTCTCGCCTCTACCGCCTCTCTATCCAGTCCTTCTCGCGTATGAATCCGGATCACAAGCTTTTCTTTCGTACAACATTCCGATTACCCATTGGCTTCTCGGTGAATATGAGCCGGTTCCGATGGCCTACTGCTGGGTCGGCATAGTTCCGTATCCTTCAGAAGGCCTTATCACGCCAATGGTCGGCTCTTCAACTTTATAATCGCTAACCACTGGTCAATAGACACATCTTCAGCGCGGGCTTTTTCTGGGATATCCCAGTATGGGAGATTCGCCTCCGCTAGGTTCTTCCGTACGAACTTCCGCTTATGCGCGAATCCCGAATGCAGGAGCATAAAAAAACGCTTCTCCTCATCGCGGGTGGCAAAATTTTTCCGTGAGATATCGCTGACGGTAATGACAGCAGAATCTACTTTTGGGGCTGGTCTGAAAGCCCCGCGCGGTACGGTGAACTCATACTTAGGTGTGCCGTATGCCTTCACCGAGAGCGAGAGAATACTCTCCTTTCTTGATCTAGCCACGCGTTCAGCAACTTCTTTTTGCACCAAAAGCGTCATCGAGCGTGGTTGGTTCTCTGACGTGAGAAACATCCTGAATATCTCGCCGGTCAAATAATATGGGATGTTCGCGACGAGTGCATATCCGCTATCATCCACGGTCGTGTGGTTTAGCGGATACGTGCGGATGTCGCCGTGTATGAGTTCGAGACGATTGCTTGCAATTTCATCCGCAAAATCAGTTTGTAATTTCACAAACAATTCGTAATCTGCTTCAATGGCGATAACTTTCCCCGCGCGTTGCAACAGCGCGCGAGTGAGCATCCCAGTCCCGGGACCGATCTCGAGCACGACCGCATCCGGCGCGAGCTCTGCGATCTTCGCAATCCTCTCCGCGATGCGCGGGTGCATCAAGAAATGCTGTCCTAACGATTTTCTTGCCCTGCGAAGCCTTGGCGAAGCAGAGGTTGCTCTATGAAAGATCTCCATATCCTTCTCTCCGATGCCGGATTGTTAGAATAATGACTGTTGTTCTAGATATTTGATACAGTACGCGCCAATCACCGATCCGAAGCGTACGCACGTAACGCAATGAATAACCGAGTGGTTTACCAAAACGTACTGGATCAACTGATAATTTAGTTTCGATCGCTACACTGATGCGCTTTAATATTGAAGAATCAAGTCGCACAGCATCATCTTCAGAACGCTTTGTAAAATGTATAGAGTAGTGAATCATGCACGACGCCGTTTGACTCGTTTCCAGAATTCGCGTGAAGAAATGAGTTTCCCGGGATTTTCGGCAATTTTGTCTCCTGCTGCAGAAAGATATCTGTCCTCCTCATCTTCAATCAGTGCGCGCATGGCGCGCGTAAAGATAGACGCCTGTGATACACGATCTCGTTTAGCGTAACCACGAACAACCCTCGCCATATCGGGAGTTAGTGTTACTAAAATACGTTCCTTAGTTGTAGCCATATATCAAAAGTGTATCACCTTTGGCTCTGTATGCAAATTTGTTTCATCGTAATGTATGAGTGCTGGATTGATATCAGAAAGGAAGGAGGACGGTTCTCTATAGGTGTCGCTGCCATATATCTTACGGACGCGCGCGAGCGTGAGGAAGAGGCAATCTTTTGCGCGTGTCATCGCGACATAAAATAGCCGTCGCTCTTCTTCTTCATCTCGTCTGCCAGATGGAAGATTTCCACCCATTCCCTGATGCGGAAACAGTCCTTCTTCCATACCGCTCACAAAGACAGTGCCGAATTCGAGGCCTTTTGCCGAATGGACAGTCATAAGCGTTATCCCTTTTTTCTCATCTCTATCTAATTCATCTTGGTCGCTCGCGAGCGCTGATTCGGCAAGAAAGACCGCGATGCCCTCTTTACCAATTGTGCCATCGTATCGCGTGGCAACAGATGCCAGTTCTTTTATATTTTCAAAACGCTCTTTGTCTTCTACATTGCCTTCATCTAGAAGTGTCCTGCGCATGCCACTTTTTTCGATAACGGTCTTTACGAATGCAGAGGGTGTGAGCGTGTCAGTGGCATTCGCGAGTTCTATTATAATATTTTCAAACTCCTCAACTTTCTCTAATTCCCCCGCGCGAAGTTGTGAACGCTGACCAGCAGATAATTTCCCGAGCGTTATTTTACCGATACCGCGCGGTGGTGAAGAAACTGCACGCATCTTATCTGCCTCGCGCGAAGGGTCCATAGCGAGACGCATCCACGCGAGCGTATCCTTCACCTCTTTGCGTGCAAAGAAATGCGTCCCGAGCAGTTTGTACGACACGCCCGCGCGCAAGAGACCATCTTCGAGCGCACGCGATTGGAAGTTCGTACGGAAGAGTATCGCAATCTCTTCCGACTTCCGACCTTCCTGTATCATTCGGCGTATCTGATGCGCAATCCAGTGCGCTTCATCTTCAGCGCTCCGCGCCATATAAACAATGATGGGCTCGCCCGCGGCGCGTTCGGTCGTCGAATATTTCTCTTTCCGATTTTTATTTTTTTCAATAACCGCATTCGCTGCATCCACCAGATTTTTCGTCGAACGATAATTGCGCTCGAGAACAATCGTCTGCGCGTCCGGGTATGTTTTATCGAAATTCAAAATGTTTTCCATGTTTGCACCGCGCCATCCGTATATCGCCTGGTCACCATCGCCAACAACGAAAAGATTTTTATGTTTCTGCGCGAGCAGACCGGCAAGTCTTTCTTGCAACATGTTCGTATCCTGATACTCGTCGATATGAATGTAACGCCAGCGATCCTGCGCGAGCACGCGAATGTCGGCGTGTTCCTCGAGCATCCGGAGCGGAAGCGCGATAAGATCGTCAAAGTCGAGAACTTTTTCTTGTTTGAGAGTCTTCTCATACCGGAGCCATGCTTCCGCAGCAATGCGCGCGCTGAAACTACCGCGCGCGTATTTCTCATAGAATTCGCTAACGAGCATTCCCTCGCCTTTTGCGCGCGAAATGCGACCCAACACCGCGCGCGGCGAGAGCTCCTTCGCTCCGACATCGAGCGCTTTGAGCGCAGTCGCTATCGCTTTTTCGGAATCGTCCCG
This sequence comes from Candidatus Kaiserbacteria bacterium CG_4_10_14_0_2_um_filter_50_16, assembly GCA_002793115.1. GTDB lineage: Bacteria > Patescibacteriota > Minisyncoccia > Phycocordibacterales > Phycocordibacteraceae > C7867-001. Next base: position 14,214 of record PFPP01000021.1, on the reverse strand, counting down.
ATCGTACACGCCGAAGAAGCTCGGCAGACCAATTCGCGAACCGTAAGATTCCAATAATTCCCTGCCTAGTCCGTGGAACGTGGCTATGAACGGTAACGAAGAAGAATCTTTATCGCCAAGCATTATACGAACTCGCGTGCGCATCTCGCGTGCGGCCTTGTTGGTAAAAGTAACGGCGAGAATCTGGGAAGCGGGAACACCCTCACGAATCAGGTGGTAAATGCGCGTTGTGAGCACACGCGTTTTCCCGCTCCCGGCGCCGGCGATGACCGAGATCGGACCGCCAGCGGCAAGAACAGCGCGCTTCTGTGCTTCATTCAATCCTTCTAGGTACTTCACTATCAGAATATACCTCACAAACCGTTCTCCACAGGTATCGAGAAGATCGATTGACTCTTCTGCTCACTCGGCTATACTTCTCATTGTAGTCTGCACGGAAGTATCCAAGGAATAGCTTACATACGTAGTATGTAAGCTATTCTTGTATTCGAAAGCCCCACTGAACTCCACCGTTTACCTATCAAATTCAATCAACAATTTCTCATAGTAATGTGTGCAGTCATCGTGTGTACTGCAACACTTCTGTCGAGCCGCGCGCATGCGTTCTGGCCGTTTTCGACGAACGCGGATGCGGCAGTGAGCGTTTCTATCTCAGATTCAACGACACCGGTACTGCGGGCATCCATCAACTTCGATCCGAACCCAAATAAGGGTTTTGGCGATATTCAAATGAGCGGTGGAAAGGCGCTTCTCGCCTATGCCGGTCCATCTGGCACCATTGCTGATCTAGTAGAAGCGGCGTCGCCTGACCGAATCTCGATATATGTCGTGCGCAACGGCGATACGCTCTCAGAAATAGCGGATATGTTCAATGTGTCAGTGAATACTATTATATGGGCAAATGATCTACGCAACGTGCGTGATGTGCATCCGGGCGACACACTCATCATTCTGCCGGTGTCCGGCGTCGAGCGCGTCATCGTTAAAGGTGATACGCTCAAGTCTATTGCGAAGAAGTATAACGCCGACGTGAATGAAATAGCCCAGTACAACGGCATCGACACAGTTGCGCAGCTCGCCATCGGTTCAACCATTATCATCCCGGGCGGTGAAATTGCTCCCGTATCAAGCGTAATTTCTTCCGGATCTTCGAACATTGTTCGTGAACCATATCGAGGCGGTAGCGGCTCCGTACAAAACGGATATTATAGCAATCCGATTCCGGGCGGCATAATCACGCAGGGCGTTCACGGGTGGAACGGAGTGGATATCGGCGCGGCACGCGGCACACCGATCCATGCCTCCTCGAACGGCACGGTCATAATTGCGCGCAATAACGGCGGCTGGAATGGTGGCTACGGCAACTATGTCGTCATCACACACGATAACGGCACACAAACGCTCTATGCGCATATGAAGTATGCGATCGTCTCTTCCGGACAATCCGTTTTGTCGGGCCATGTTATTGGCTATGTTGGTGCAACCGGTCGCTCGACCGGCGCGCATCTCCACTTCGAAGTCCGCGGTGCGGCGAATCCATTTCGTATGTGTGCCATTGGTAGCGTCTGTTCTCCTCAGTAGGTTTCGTTGATACTGTTGACACTACTGTTGACACGTCGTGTCGACAAAGATTTAAATGTTTAAAAATTGAATGTGTTACTCAAATCCAAACAACCCGCGAGGGCGATACTGAAGCGCTTCGTGCACGAAGGCCGGCGTAACTGTGTCGGCGCCGGCGAGATCTGCGATGGTGCGCGCGACGCGCATCGTGCGGTGATAAGACCGCGGCGAGAGATTGAGGCGCGCTGCGGCGCTGGTGAGTGTCTCCTTCGCGACAGTCGTAAACCCGCTCTTTTCGTCAAGCTCCCTTCCCGAGAGCATGGCGTTCGTAGCGCCGCGTTTGCCCGTGCGTTTCTCGGCTCGTGCGCGCGCCGCGATGACGCGCTTTCGCACCTGCTCGGATGGTTCGCCGGTTGAAAGTCTCGCTAGCGTATCGTGCGGAACGAGCGGCACTTCTATCCAGAGATCGAGGCGGTCGACAATAGGCCGCGAGATACGACGCGCCTGCTTCGCTGCGGCGCGCAGAGCAACGCGTGCGTCATTCGAAATAGTGTCTGCTGGGTTCATTGCGGCGACAATCATACAATCAGCCGGAAAAGTTACCGTCGCACGAGCGCGCGAGACGGTGACGGTGCGATCTTCGAGCGGTTGCCGTAATGCCTCGAGTGAGCGCGACTCGAACTCGGGGAATTCATCGAGGAAAAGGACTCCTTTGTGTGCGAGTGTCACCTCGCCCGCCCTCGGGAAGGTGCCTCCGCCAACAATCGCTACATGCGAGATGGAATGGTGCGGCGCCCGGAACGGAGGCCAATAGACTGCCTCGCCTTCTTTCAGAAGTCCTGCGGTCGAATGTATCGCCGTTACCTCAAGCATATCGTCGTCGGTAAGCGGCGGGAGAATGCCCGCGAGCGCGCGGGCGAGCATCGTCTTACCGGTACCCGGCGGGCCGTAAAAGACGATATTATGCCGGCCGGCGGCGGCTATCTCGAGCGCGCGTTTTGCGCTCTCCTGCCCTTTTACATCAGCGAGGTCGAGTGCGGGCGGCGGCGGCTTTACGCGGCGATCGCGCACAAGGCGTGGCAATGGCTTCTCCCCTTTCAAATGTTGCAGAAGTTCCGCGAGTGAATGCGGCGCATAAATAGCGACACCATCGGCCAGGAGCGCCTCGCGAGAATTCCCCGGCGGGACGAAAATTGTTTTTGTTCCGTGCCGCTTGGCGGCGAGCACTTGCGGGAGAACACCGTGCACTCCTCGTAATGTTCCGTCAAGCGCGAGTTCACCGATGAGAAGCGTTTCCTCGGACAGTGGAAGTAGATCGCCGGCGGCAATAAGATAGGCGAGTGCGAGTGCGAGGTCGTAGTGCGAACCTTCTTTTTTTAAATCTGCGGGCGAGAGCGAAAGAACGATACGTTTATTCTGTTGCTTCGGTGGCTTGTAGCCGGAATGGCGTATCGCAGCGCTGATTCGATCGCGCGCTTCCTCTACTGCTTTATCAGCAAGGCCGACAACCGAGAAGTTATGCAATCCGCGTGTCAGATCGGCTTCGACGCTAACAAGTTCCGCACCCGAACCGACCGGTTGCGCGGCGAGCGTCTTCGCATATCCGTGCTTCGGCAATGCGCCAGCCATCGTACTATAAATGTTCGACGCATGCCGTCGCGGCCGGATCAACTTCAAGACGCGCTTCTTCTATTTTTTTGCCGCACACTTCGCATATCCCGTAGGTTTTCTTCGCTATTCTCGAGAGTGCCGCAATGATGGTGTCATAACGCGCTTCAAGATCCGCCAGAATGGCGGCGTTGCTCTCGTGACCAATAACAACATCGGCTTGATCAACGATATCCGACTCGGTACCGATGTCTGATGGCACCGGTTCCCAGTCATTCGGAACGCCGGGGTTCCTGCGGCCGACGCTTCCCATCTCCGACTCTAGCTTGGCCTTCTCAGCTTCAAGTTTTTTCTTAATGCTCTCGGTTTTCATGCGGGTATGATAGCAGATGGCTAGTATTGTGCTCGCGAGGTCGCAAGCCGTTGTACGATTTCGTTAAACGCTAGAGGATCGCGCGCAAGAATAAGTGTTCTCTGATTCCAATACCCATAGAGCAGAATGCCACGACCGGTGGCATCGCGGTATATGCGCACATCGTGGTTGCTGATGACTTCATCGCGGAAACCAGGCTGTTTGTTCGAAATAGGAGTCGTAGAGGATGAAAAAGAATACGCGGGAAAGAGCGCACCAAGATCGCGCGGCATCGCCGTTTCCCACGAGAGCATGCCAGAAAACGTACCGCTGTACGAAGAAACGGAAAGTATGAAGAAAGGGCTCTGCACATCATTCTCCTGTCCGCCTCCGGTAAACACGACGCCCGCCATACTGCCAGCGGCCTGCGTATTTCGCAATAGGATGTCGGGCGCTGGGGTGTGGAGCAGAGAGAAAATACTGTCGGTAGTGGTTGTGCTCGCGCTAGAAAGGAGACGGACGGCGCCGCTCGCGATCGGACGACTGATTGATTCTTCAATCGCTTGCAGGAGAACGGTCCCTTCACCCGAAACTTGTTCGCTTTCATCAAAAAATATTGGCGCCGATATGTGTGGGGCGAGAATAATCGGCACCGATAGTATCTCGTAGTACGTATACGCGACATACGCGCCCACTATGCCCGCAATAAGAAATATGACGCCGGCGATGATATAAGAGATATTAGTATGCGAAGACTCTTGCGGCGCCATCTTCTGTGGAGTCTGCTTCAACGAATCCTGTTCGGCGGCAAGTACCGTCGCAGTTGAAGCATGGGTCTCCTTCATCTTATCCGAAAAATCGTTCGCATAGGTTTCAAGAGGCTCCACTGGCGGCGGCGGCGGAATACGCGGCGGTTCTGGCTTTAGTAATGGCGCCGGTTTCGGTCTTAGAACGGGAAGAGGGGCCTGAGGCGGTGGAGGCGTGGAGATTTTAATTTTTGGTTGAATCGAAAGAGGAGTTTGAATCGGTATAATAGGTAACTCTCTATCAAAAGATTCCTTCGACGGTGTCGGGGTATCTTTTATGAACAGGGTGAGATCGGGGACACCGCCTTTTTTGAGAGTCGCCATATCCTTCTCGAATGTGCGGATATACTCCTCCGGTTCATTTTTCTTCGAAGGAATAGGAGTGGTGCGTTGTAATGGTATATGTGCGTTTGTGTCCATTCATTCCCTATAATAGCGCATGTGATGCACTGTGTAGTGGGTTATGCGCGCGAGGTGATGATAAACTTCTGTGGATCATCGCACATGTCGGTGAAGGCGTGCGCCGCTTCTTTGAGTTTGCTCGAAGAAGATTTACCGAATGAAATGACTTCCACCTGACATCCCTCATTTATATCGAGATACTGAATGAGCGGAACGAAATCGCCGTCGCCAGTAACAAGGACGACGGTATCGAGCTTCGGGGCAAGCTTGACCGCATCAACCGCCAAACCGACGTCCCAGTCGGCTTTCTTCACGCCGTCGGCGAACACTTGGAGATCTTTCACTTTTGTCTCGATGCCCATTTTCGTAAGCGCCTCGAAGAAGTTCTTCTCTTCCCCGCTCTCCGTCTTGATAACATACGCGATGGCGCGCACGAGGATGCGGCCGCCCACTGCCTCTTCGAGAATTTTCCCGAAGTTGACGCGTGCCTTATAGAGATGTTTCGCGCTGTGATAGAGATTTTGTGTATCGATGAATACCCCGACGCGTTGTGCTGGATGTTTTATAACTGCCATAAAAATAAATGCTTATGGAAACAAAATAATAAAATGTAGCAATGAGCTACTCTCTCATGCTACCAGAAAAAAGAGCGATTATTTCTTTATGCCGAGTTTCTTGATAAGCGCATTATAGCGCCGCTTGTTATTCGTCTCGAGGTAGCGCAGATGAGATCGGCGATCGGCGACCATCTGAAGGAGGCCGTGGCGTGAATGAAAATCCTTCGGGTTCTTCTTCAGATGTTTCGCGAGCTCGTCAATCTGCCTCGAAAGAAGCGCGACTTGCACATCCGGCGAGCCAGTGTCCGCGTCGTGCCGGGCGGTATTTTTTATGATTATCGCCTTTTTCCTAGTGGTAAGCATGATACTACCCTACCACGCCCTGCCTTTCTATGCAAGCTGTAAATTATATTGTGCGAACTTTAGTGTTACACTTTTCATTATGAATGCCGAGGTGGCAAAGCGGTACTTTCTCGAATATATAGAGATCGAGCGCGGACGCGCGGTGAAGACGATCGAGAATTATGATCGTTATCTCACTCGCTACTTCGCCCAGATGCATATTAAAAACGTTAGTGATGTCAGCGAGCAGAACGTGCGCGACTTCCGCCTCTGGCTAAACCGCCAGCCCGGCACGGGCACTGACTCGATGAAGCGCCGTACCCAGAATTATTATATGATCGCGCTCCGTGCATTCTTAAAATTCCTGCGCAAGCGCGACATCGCCGCCATTTCACCGGAAAAAATAGAGCTCGCGAAGCTTCCGGAGCGCCAGATCGACCTTATCACTACTGCCGAGCTGGAACGCCTCCTGCAAGCGCCGCGAGAAGCGTTTGAAAAAGAAAAAGATCCAGAAAAAGCGAGGACATATTTGCGGGATTCTGCGATTCTTGAATTATTGTTCTCGACGGGACTGCGCGTATCCGAGCTCTGCGCGCTCGATGCCGACATCGATCTCGCGCGCGATGAGCTATCCGTGCGCGGCAAGGGAGATAATGTCCGTGTCGTCTTCATCTCTCCTACTGCGAAGCAGACTGTGAGCGACTATCTTAAAGCGAGAAACGATATGGAGGAAGCATTATTCGTCGATGGCAGACCGAATAAGCTACATCGCATCATTCCTCGCGATGTTCAGCGGCATTTGAAGTCGTATGTCGCGCGCGCCGGCATTACGAGTGTCGTTACTCCGCACACGCTTCGCCACGCCTTCGCCACCGACTTGCTCAGCAATGGCGCTGATATCCGCTCGGTGCAACAGCTTCTCGGCCACGCTTCCATCAACACAACTCAGATCTACACCCACATCACCGACGCGCACCTGCGCGAAATTCATAAAAAATACCACCGCAAAAATCGGAACTAATCTTGAAGTGTGTCTGGTTGCGGTGGTTCGATATTGCTTTCAGTTACGGTGCTTTCATCAGCCTGTTGATCTACCTCGGCCACATTTTCTTGCTCGGTTACCGATTCGGTTTCTAACGTGGTTGTAGTTGTCGTTGCATCTTCCAATGGTGGTGGGTCATTCGATATATTGGTTGAATCTTGCGTAGGGTCATACGCACCTAGCGCACTCTGCGGAGCGATTACAGGCAGATCGGCTGGCGGGTCGGCTGTAAGGGTAAGGATGACGTGTTCGGTATCGTAATACTCGGTACCCGCGACACCTCCATCTTGGTATCCTTGAAAAGTAAGATCGAGGGTGCATACCTGGCCTTCGACAACATCTGGCGCACCTGCAAGGAGCGTAAGTATAAGTGACCATGGAACGAGCGAATCAGTATCGCCCGTAGAAATTGAGGCGGCAGAACCAGAAAATGGAAGCGGCGCTCTACCAAAGGCAGTAATCGCCGCACAAAACGGCGGACTGCCAGCCTCTGTACCCGATACTTTGTATCGAAACGGCAAGCTGCCGGCGCCAGGAGTTACAGTAATGACAAAAATCTCGTCCGTCTGCCCCGCGATAAGCGTCGCGGAGGAATGATCTGATGAAACAGTGAAGTCGAGCTGACCGGCGGCGAAGGTGTTGTCGGTTGAAGCTTCGGTATCGCTGAAATATGAGAACGTACCGCCCTGGTGTAGGAGCGCTGGCACGGCAACGAGAAGCAGAAGCGTACTGACAAATTTTGAAATACGCCGTGGTGGTGCGACAGCGAGAGATATGCGAACACGATGCGGCACGAACATATCGGATACGGGACCCGGCCGCTCATAGGCGATGGCGCTGTAGCGGGCATGTTTCATATCGCCATCTGGTCGCGCCATCGGATGGGCGTTTCAATGTCAAAGTGCAGAAGATGCGATTCCTTCGCGAGGAGCCGAATCGCGTGCTCGGCGCGCTTGCGGCGGCGCATTGACTGCGCTTCCCTCACAATGCCGATGAGCTCATAACAGATAATCAGCAATGACGGGATGAGGATCATCGAAATAAATCCGAGTCGTGTTTTACTGAAAGCGAGGATATAGCCTATGGACGGAAGAGAAAAAATGACACGCCCGATGACCTTGTTCGCCGGCGTCTCGCTCTGGTCTGCCGCATTATTTTCATCGCCCTTGGTTGTGTAATGCGTCGTGCCGTTTTCAGTGCGGATGGAGACGATGCGATGCGAGGTCGGCACTGAAGTTGGCGTATCGGGCCCGAAGGTAATCACGTCACCGACGGAATACGAAGACGCCGGTTGGATAAAGACGACACTGCCAGTTGGTATCGCCGGGGCCATCGAGCCGGACCGGACAATCTTAATTTCAAACGGACTGACGAGTCCGAAACGAGGCGCGAGCACGAATGCTCCTGCACAAAGGACGACAAGCGCGAGCAGTATATTCAGGACGAAGTTAATTGCTTTCATGATCTATCACCGACTTCGTGCCAGACGTCATCGCCGATTCTTTCTCTGTTTTCCTCTTCGCTTCTTGGTTTCGTACCGCACGTAAACCTCTCATCTTGTGATGCTGGCATCGCTCGAATTGAAACATCGACCGAAATCGAATCCGTTTGCGCCGCATTGCCGAGCTCGGAACCGTCACAGGACATCTTTCCGTTCGTGAGATTCACAAACATACTGCCAACGCACCACGCAATGCCGACATACTTCGTACCGCCGTCTTGGCAGGCGGGGCCGTGCGTCGCATCGGCGATGGTATAGCTCTTATTGTTGATGGTCGTAAGCGCGCTTCGCGTCGACGTGCCGAACAGTGGATTCTCTCTCGGCGGCTCGAAGGCGCCGTCGCCGTCGTCAATCCAGCCGAAGAATTTCATTCCCGTTCCGAGCTCGCCGGTCGCGAGACCATTCTGGTCAACCGCGGACTCTGGTTCATTCTGCGTATTGTCTTTATTCTCGAAATTCGAGAAGTCGAGACAGAGCCATGATTTAGATTTTGAAGGGTGGATGCTCACCACCGTTTTGCCGAAGTCGCCGGGCTTGATATCGCCGAAATTAAAAAACTTATCCATGCCTGGAACGAGTTTTTTTAATGACCATGTCGAGCTCGGTACGGATTCGCCGTTGTACCATGCTCTGCTGTCTATCTTGAGGTCGAGATTTCTTGAGGTGAATGAGCCGGTTGCGACGGTGTCTCCCGGCGCGAACAATCCCGCGGTGGCAACCAGCGCCGCCACCGCGGAAAGTATCGTGACTCTTTTTAGAATGGAGGGTGCTGCGTTCATGGCCGGTTCCAAGGCAACAGTATCGACTACGGCTGGTCCTGCTCATTTGTGATGGTGCAGGTAATTGTTTCTCCCTCATCGAGAGTTGCGGTGCCACCGAGGATGACGGGACATTTTGCACTACCGGTGATCGAGACGAAGTGATAGTCCGTCTTTGGATCTTCAGTAATCGTTGCTGGCGCATTTGAATTCACCGCAATCGAGGATGTGTTAGGAACCAACGTGCCATTTACGCGCATCTTGAAGGATGTTGGGGTCGCTGTTCCTCCGTGATTAATAACGTTTTTAATAAGTGTGATGTTGCCTGGCAGATCATTATTCGTGATGGTGCATGTTTTATTGTCTCCAATCGCGAGCGTTATGTTCCCTTCGCTGTCGCAGTCACCAGCAAAAGAAGCAACGTACCCGGAAATTCCAGTCTCTGAAACTGAGTAGACGCCGGGAACAATCGTCGTTGTCACGCTGGAAGTAACCGGGGTCGTTACAGTATCGTTCTGAACGAAGAGTTGGTAATCAGAAACAATATTGTTGCCTCCATTATCGTTCACGATCTGCTTAATGACCGTTATTTTCGCCGAGCGCGGGTCTGTACCGCCACAGGAGAAGTTCGGATTGTTTCGAGCCTGCACGACGCGGAACGCGAGGTCAAGCGTTGTGCCGTCGGTCTGCGTGATATTCCCGAGCGCCGTACCGTCGCAGGTGACGCCCGTACCGCGCACTTGCGGGCCGTTTGTATTCGGGTCCGTCTTGCCGGGGCCGTCCTGCGCGACTGGACTCGTGGTCATGGTGCCAAAGCACCACGCCTTACCGATATAAATGTCCGTACCGCCAGAGAGCGGGCCTGGGTTTTTGGGGTCCCAGACGTTGTGCATCGAGTCGGCGAGAGCGACAGAAAAGGGTGTTGAGGTCGCGAGATTGTAGAGCGTCTGCACGCCATCCGAGAGCGCGCCTTCGCCAACTTCGTAGACGTTATCGCCATCGTCGGCCCACCAGAACATCTGGAGATTCTGTGCGAGCTCGCCATCCCAGGTGTTGTTCCGGTCTTCTTGCGGATCGGTGGTCGCGAGCTCGGGCTCGGTGGAAGAGTTGTCGTCGTTCGTTGTGAGCATCATATCCATGCAGGCATACGCGTCGTTGTTGTTCACATGGAGTGAGATGGTGTCCTCGCCTTGGTCGTTCGGCTTCAGGTCGTTGAAGTTGAAGAAGAGGAGACCGTTCGCAAGATCAGATAGTCCCCAGCTCGTGGTACAGGGCGTTCCGGGTATCGGGTACGCGGCGCTTCCCTGCCAGACGTATGCTCCAGCTTGGTCCGGAGCGCATTTGTTCATGTTGTAGTAGCTCTCGTTGTCTACCTTGAGGTCTATCGCGCCGGCGGTGAAGAGGTTCCCGGTTGAATCCTCGGTGTCAGAGAAGAATGCCCCCGTTGAGCCGATGGCGATGACGCCGATGGCGCCCGCAATGAAGACGAGCCCGATAATAATGCGTTGCATGGAAGTGGTGTGATTAATAACGACGCTGGTTATATCCAGCCCGCCCAGCACCTCTCAAAGCGAGAGATGCAAGGAACGGCTAGAGAGAACTACGTCTGGCTGTTGAGAGAACTGCAGAGGAATTCGTCGTTGTTGCGAGCCTGTTCTGAGTAGAAGGAGACATCAACGTTAATTCCATCCGTCTGTGCGATATTTTGGTTACCCGAGCCGTCACATGTAAAACCTGTCGCTCCCGGCACCGGAGGCGTGTTGTCTGCAGGATTGCGATCAACTGGCGTTTCCACAATTCTACCGAAGCACCAACCTTTGCCGATGTATGTCTTGTCGCCAGCCTTAAGTGGCGTACTTCCAGCATCGGCTATCGGGAGCCAGTTACCAGTAAAGATTGACCCTGGGAGACCACTCAATTTTTCGATGACTTGCTCTCCTGGTTCGAGCACATTGTCGCCATCATCATTCCAGAAGATAAAGCTCAAGTAATCTTGAAGTTCGCCGTCATTCGTCCCGGTTGTGAGATCGGGAACAGCAGTCTCCGGTCCATTCACGCCATTTTCTGGCGTCCCGGTGAGCTTGAGATTCATACACGCCCATGCGTTATTCTGTACATGGAGCGAGATGGTGTCCTCGCCGTAATCGCCTGGCTTCAAATCAGCGAAGCTGAAGAAGAGTTGGTTTGTAAGATCCGAAAGTGCCCACGAGTTCGCAGCGTTTGGACCCCATGCGCCCGTTGTGTTTGCTATAGGGATTAGAGGATTGTTCCAATCGAATCCATAGCTTGAGTTATCAATTGTTAAGTCGAGTGCGCCGGCGGTGAAGGTGTTCCCTGTCGACGTTTCAGTATCACTGAAGAACGCGCCCGTGCTCGCGGCAACACCGCCGCCGACGGCGACGATGACTGCAAGCGAGAGAAAAAGTTTTTGCATAATAATTTATTTTTAGTGGATACTGGGTACATCAGGTGCATAAAAAAGTGGATAACTATCCCGACATTTTGGCGAGAAATGTATCTGGTATAGTTCTCGTATGCGTATCATTTCATGGAACGTCAATGGCCTGCGGTCGCTCGCGAAGAATGGTTATTGGGAATCTTTTTTGAAGGGCGTCAAGCCCGATATTTTCTGCCTTCAAGAGACCAAGGCGAGTCCGGAACAGCTCCCCGAGGCGATACTCTCCCCCGCCGGATATTCAGCATTCTTTTCTTCCTGCCAAGTCCGTAAGGGTTATAGCGGCGTCGCACTGTATTCCAAGGTCGAACCGTTCAAGGTTATTTATGGTATGGGAATAAAAGAATTCGATCAAGAAGGACGGTTTGTCGGAGCAGAATATGACGATTTTTGGCTTATTAACGCCTACTTCCCAAACGGCGGCCGAGGTCCCGAACGTCTCGATTATAAGATGCGTTTTTACGATGCTTTCCTTGCATTTGCAAATAAATTATGCAAGCAGAAACCAGTTATATTCTGCGGGGACGTGAATACCGCCCATGAAGAAATAGACCTCGCGAGACCGAAAGAAAACGAGGAAAATACTGGCTTTTTACCCGAAGAACGCGCCTGGATAGACGAGGTGGTGAGCGCCGGTTATATCGATTCATTCCGTCATTTCCACTCACATACAAAAGATGCTTACACTTATTGGGATATCGTCACACGCGCTAGAGATAGGAACGTTGGTTGGCGTCTCGATTACTTTTTTGTGGCGAATGAATACATGAAGCGAATTAGAAAAGCAGAAATTCATGCCGACATTTACGGTTCTGATCACTGCCCTATTAGTATAACGACCAATTGACTTTGTCCTTTATCCACAGGGTGTCCTTTACATTGTCCTTTATTAGAATACTATCAATAAAGGACGAGAGTTCTTTCTTGTTCTTTCCATCAGTGCGCTCATCACTAGGTGCCTGCCAACGCCCGCGGCGATCCGCGACACAAGCCACACGGCACGGTGTTCCACGTGAAAGCGCCAGAAGAATGCACGAAATAAAAACCGCCCACCATTTCTCGGCCGGAAGCCCCATCAATTTACGCCCCTTGCTCCTTTTTTGCTTCCAGCCACACACTTGGGCGGTTTTTTGTTTATCCACACATTTTTGGGAAAGTCTGACTTTCCCAACTTCAATTCACATGATATTTCCCCATTATATCCTTTATTTCTTTGTCTTCTGCGGCTTCACGACTTTGTTTCCCTGCTTCTCCAAGCTTCTTTAAGACGTCTTCAGGAAGTTTTAGGAGCTTTTCTGTCCGATTATCCATATATTCTGCAGTATTTAAACTAGAGTCATCAAGGACTTCTTCGAGAAGTGTATTCAGTACGTAGCCGATTTTAGGCCCAGGTTTCACGTGGAACTTCTCTATAATGCGTGTACCATTGGTCTTAAGCATTGTAACAGAAATAGGATCTCGGAGCGCCTGCTCAACCATTGCTTTATATTTTCTGAATCGAAATGGCTGTTCCTTTGGACGCCCGGTACCGATACGATCACATATACGAAGATTAAGTAGATCCCATATGTTCTCCTCGCCGACATTCTTTATCATACGGCGTACGGCAGAGAGAGTAATTTGCTCAGGATCAGAGAAAAACATATGCCAACGAACCAATTTTACGACCTTTTCTACTGTTCCACGTGAAAAGTGCAAATCCTCAAGTGTCTTCCTTGTTACACGTGAACCAACTACTTCATGTCCGTGGAAACTCCAGTCATTTTTCTCTTCGGAATGACGGCGTGTTTCTGTTTTTGACACATCGTGGAAGAGGCATGCGAGACGCACTTCAAGACTGAAATTTTTATCAGCGGCGTGTTGTAGAGCACGCATTAGATGTTCAAAAACGTCATAACTATGGGCCTGATTTTGTTCAATACCGATGGAACTGACGAGTTCCGGAGCGATATATTCGAGAATACCAAGCTTCTGTGCGAGAATAAGAGCAATCATCGGCTGACTCGAATTGAGTATTCTCACAAGCTCATCTCGGACTCTTTCACGTGAAACTTGGCCTAAATGCTTGCTATTTTTGCTTATCGCCGTTGCGGTCTCACCATTTATACCGAAGCCGAGTTCAGCGACAAAGCGAACAGCGCGCAACATGCGCAAAGCATCCTCATTAAATCGCTCCGAGGCATTCCCGACCGACTGTACCAATTTGTCCTTTATGTCCTTTTGACCATTATATGGGTCAATGATATGTCCTTGAGAATCGTCGAGCGCGATGGCGTTGATGGTGAAATCTCGGCGGGAGAGATCTTCTAAAAGGGAAGCGCCGAACTCTACCTTATCCGGCCGGCGCCTATCAGAATATGCAGACTCGATGCGATATGGAGTTACCTCAATAATAGCGAGATGCATGTTCTCTGATCCTGTCTTCACGCCGACGGTACCGTACTCATTTTCGTAAAAAGAATCAGGAAATATGGTCTGGATTTGTTCGGGAGTGGCGTTCGTAGTGATGTCCCAGTCCTTCGGTTCTAGGCCGATAATAAGGTCGCGAACGCATCCGCCAACAAGATAGGATTCGAATCCGGCATTACGCAACCCATTTCCAATCTTCGCGATTTCATCTGGGATCCGATATTGCATTTCCAAATCGTAGCACAGTACCGTAAACTCGTATAAAGTCCGAGTTTGCTCCCTGCACTTGCCTCGCACGAACATATGAAGATACATGTTCGTGTCTTGGCTCGCTTGGTAGTAGTATGCAGGTACATGCGCCCGTAGCTCAACGGATAGAGCGCTTCGCTTCGGACGAAGAGGCTCCGGGTTCGATTCCTGGC
>PFPP01000042.1 GCA_002793115.1 Candidatus Kaiserbacteria bacterium CG_4_10_14_0_2_um_filter_50_16 | reverse complement strand
GCCGTGGTATATCCTCGCAAATCTTTCGATCAGCAACGCGAATGAATATCCGCCGAAATCTCCGGAGCGTATTGCCGGCTATGCCGCCGCCATGGATATTTTGACGAAATATATCGCGACCGTGCCGACACTTTCTGCGCCGCACTTCGTGCTTGCACAGTTATTCTACGCTTCTGGCAATGCGGCAGATGCGGCAGCCGAAGCGGCGAAAGGGAAGGAAAGCTATAAAACCGATCTTGAGACAGCGAGCCGTGCGGCGAGTTACTATGAGACAGTGCTTGACCTTCCGAACGCCACATTCTTCTTGGGAGAAGTTGTGCGCCTTGATCCTAAGAATACTGCTGCGAAGGACGATCTCGCAAAAATACAAGCGTATGAACAATCAAAATAATCCACCCCTCTGCCGGCATGCGAAGATAGACAAAGAAGAAGAGAGGCGAGCTTTGCCGTTCGTCATCGAATTTGTGAAATTCGCCGTCGGTTTCGTCTTCATCATCGCCGTCGCGCTCCTCGCGCTCGGCGCCGCGACCGTTGCTTTGCAATAACTACTGACTCTGGTAGAGTGTTTCTTGTACGAACCGAAGACCGCTGGCGATCATAAGTCCGGCGCAGGGAGACCTTAAATGGTCGAACTCCCCTTCATTTCGTTCGTACGTAAATTATATGGCAATATCAAAAGACAAAAAGCGCGCTATAGTCGCGAAGCTCACGGACGCTTTTAAAGAAGCATCATCGGTCGTATTCGTCGGCTTCTCGAAACTCTCGGTAAAGGACGCCTCTCTTCTACGCAAAGAACTGTTGCAGGCTGGCGTGCGCTACTACGTTGCGAAGAAAACGCTCATCCGCCTCGCCATCAAGCAATATGGCTACGAGGGACAGATTCCTTACTTACCTGGTGAAGTCGCAGTTGCATGGACCGCAACAGAAGAGATTACCGGACCTGCGCGCGGCGTATACGAGTATGGCAAGAAGCTGAAAGGAGCACTCACTCTTCTCGGCGGCGTGTTCGAAGGAATGTTTGCGGATGCCGAAAAAATGACGGCTCTCGCGGCCATACCGCCGATGATCGTCCTGCGCGGGATGTTCGCGAATGTTATCAACAGCCCGATACAAAGACTCGTTATCGCACTCGATCAAATTACTAAAAAGAAACAGTAAAATTATGGAAGAAAATAAAATAGCAGAAATAGAAATACCAAGTAAGTTTAAGAAGCTCGTGGAAGAAGTTGAGGCAATGACGGTCCTCGAGCTCTCCGATCTTGTGAAGGTTCTCGAAAAGAAGTTTGGCGTGAGTGCGTCGGCAGTTGCGATGACGCCGGCCGCGAACGGCCAAGTCGCAGGCGGAGAGGAAGAAGGAAAGTCGACGACTGATATTGAACTCACTGAAGTGGGCGCGAACAAAATTGCCGTCATCAAGGCGATAAAAGAAGTACTTACTCTCGGTCTCAAAGAGGCGAAGGATCTTGTCGATGGCGCGCCCTCGATGCTCAAGCAGGGCATGAAAAAAGAAGATGCCGCCGAATTCGCTAAAAAACTCGAAGCGGCCGGAGCGAAAATTACTCTAAAGTAATATTGGCGCAAAAATGCCATGGAACCGCTCGCAAGGATCTTCGGCTCTCACGCTCGCTTGAAGATGCTCCGGCTCTTTATGTTCAACCGAGACACCGCCTTCACCACTGCCGAGATCGCCGGACGGACGAAACTCGCGAAGGAGGATGTGCATCACGAGCTCGCCGAGCTATGTGCCGCCGGCCTATTACATAAAAAAGGCGTGTATGCTTCTATCCGATACCACACCAATCCGCGTTTCGAACATCTTGATGCGCTCAATCTCTTCATCCGCGAGACGACTAGCGTGCAACCGCGAAATATGATCAAAGCGCTCAAGCGCGCGGGAACGCTCCGGCTCGTCGCGCTCTCGGGATTTTTTACCGGTGTTCTTGAGGCACAGGTCGATCTCCTTGTTGTGGGCGATCATCTCGAGGAGCGGATACTCGCGAATGTCATGCGCTCTCTCGAAGTCGAGTTCGGGCGTGAGATCCGCTATGCCTCGTTCGCAACGGCGGATTTCCGCTACCGCGTCGGGATCTACGACCGCCTCCTCCGAGACATTTTCGACTATCCACACCGTCTCCTTATCGACAAAATAGGGCTCTAGAAATGGTATACTTGACAGCAGAAGCTCGCAGATAATGTGCGAGTTATTAATCACATAAACAAAGCACTATTCATTATGGTTTTCACTACATGGGCGGACGTGTTAAGTAAGTCTTTCCAGAATCTTTTCTACGGGCTAGTGGTGTTCATTCCTGACTTAATCGTTGCGATCGTCATCTTCATCGTCGGCTGGCTCATCGGCATCGGCCTCGGCCGCGTAGTCAAACAGATAGTCGATGCGCTTCGCGTTGATCAGGCGCTCCGGTCGACCGGCATCGAGCGCCTGCTCTCCCGTGCTGGCTTCGGGCTTTCTTCCGGCAAGTTCCTCGGATTTCTCGTTGAATGGTTCTTCATTATCGTCTTCTTGGTGGCGTCGCTCGATGTACTCAACTTGACGACTGTGAACTCCTTCATCAGCGATGTCGTTCTCGGGTATCTTCCGCAGGTGATTGTTGCGGTCTTGATCCTGCTCGTCGCGGCAGTCATCGCCGAGGCGACGGAACGCGTTGTTGTTGGTTCGGCGAAGGCGGCGTCGCTTCATGCGGCCGGCTTTCTCGGCAAGGTGGCGCGGTATGCGATCTGGATATTCGCTCTTCTCGCGGCGCTCGCGCAACTTAATGTGGCAGTGGCGTTCGTGCAGACCCTATTTACCGGCGTCGTCATCGCTGTATCGCTTGCAGTCGGACTCGCCTTCGGGCTCGGTGGCCAAGCTTCGGCGGCGCGTTATCTTGAACATCTGCAATCAGAGATTAAAAACTAGCAGTTTCTCCTCGAAAACCGCCCCTCCGCAAGCCTGCGGGGGCGGTTTTCGTATTAAGATGTGCTATATACCGGAATGAACACGAAAGTAACAATCCCCATCTTCAATGCGGTGCGCGATAACGGCGGTGTCGGAATCGAGGCAGGAGTTCTCGCTGAAAAACTTCGCACACTCATAGAAGCGGAGGCGTAGGACGTATTGACCGCATAACTAAACTTCTCTCGCGTATATCGGAGAAGCAATCGCATTGTATTTCACATCGATGAACGGAACATGGCGATTATTGATGACTTGCGTTCACGAAATGAACGGACGTATCACCGCATCAGACAGGGTTATTCAAACGTCTAATCTCCTGTCACCTAAGCCGTCCGGCTTTGTGTTTGACTAATCTTCCAAAAAAATCACTTAACCTTAACATCGCCTATAGTTCACGTTAAGGTAAAGTGTAAACATTGAACAAGTCTGACTTGCCAAGAAACTATCCCCACCGACCGCTTGATTTTTCGATTGGTGGTCGTATGATACAGTCATTATCGATTCATAGTCACTTCATGAAAACCTATATCCTCGGTACAGTGCTCGCGCTCGGTATCGTGATTTCGCCTGCGTTTACCCACGCAGCGGGCCTCACCAGCTCAC
>PFPP01000027.1 GCA_002793115.1 Candidatus Kaiserbacteria bacterium CG_4_10_14_0_2_um_filter_50_16 | reverse complement strand
CGAGGGTTGTACGAAGGGCGGGCGAGAGAGTTAGGAATGTTGGGCGAAATAGGTTCGAGCTTGGTAGTATAGAGTCACATCTTTCGTTTCCATTCTTTCTCTTGGCGGACAAGGCGCGAGGTGTCGGACGGGTCAGCGAGGAGCGCTTCAACGATACGCTCGGTGCGGATTGATTGAGAGCCTTTTACCAAAATGACATCGTCGGCGTGTACGAGATCTGAAAGCGCTTCTGCGGCGACTTGTGAATTATCAAACAACATAACCTCAGCATTCCCAGATACAGAAGCGAATGCACGAGCGCGGATTCCGACTGCGACGACGAGATCGGCCGAATCACGAGCGAGCGCACCAATACGTTTGTGTTCCATTACTGAATAGCGCCCGAGTTCTAACATATCGCCGAGAACTGCGATGCGTCGTTTCGCACGCGGGGATATCTTCAGAGTTGCGAGCGCCTCTTCAACCGCCGCAGGCGAGGCATTATATGAATCATCGATGATGATTGAATTGTTCTTGCCTGAAAGGAGCTGCCCGCGGCCGGGTGGTGGCTTATATTTCTCAAGCGCTTTCAGTGCTTCAGGAAGCGATACCTCGAATGCAAGCGCAGTTGCGAGTGCAGCGGCGCAAGGGAGAAGCTGGGTCTTCCCGACCGAACCTTTCACCACCAGACTCCACTGTCCGCCTTTTATACTCACGTTCGCTTGCATTCCCGCAACCTTTCCTGCAACCTCGTAAAAATCAACGTCGGTGATGCGTACTGAAGCACCATCCGTCATACCATAGGAGATACGGCGCGCGGGAGTGCGTTTTGTACAAATAAGCACATAGGGATCATCATCTGGAATAATAAGCGGGGCGGTAGCATTAAGCGCATACGCAGGTGAAAATTCTTCTTCATGAACAGCTTCTGGCGACGTATACGCCTCGACATGTACCGGGATCTCCGGCAGTCGCGTTATAACAACGACGTCCGGCGTCGCTATGCGCAGTATCCTGGCAATGTCGCCAGGCCGATCTGCCCCCACTTCGAGCACCAGCATATTCGGATAATGATTCGGTAACAGAAGAAGCGCGAGCGCATTCTTCACAACCAAGAACCATGCATACGGATTACCCCATGGATTCTCCACATTGAGAATCGTGAATGGGACGCCAAATTCACTATTGAAGCTTTTATCACTCGAACGCACAAGGAAACGGGCGGAGAGCACTGCGGCGACAGCATCTTTCGTCGAAGTCTTCCCCACTGATCCGCTTATCATCACAATGCTCGGTCGATAGCGGCGCACGACTACCCGCGCGAGGAACGCAAGCAAGAATACGATAAATGATTTTAAGAAGTTTTTCATGCGGGAGTTGTCGTGGCAAATCCGCGATCGGGCGGTATTTGGTAATAGTCGATGAGAAAATGTACGAGGCCGAGGAAGGTCGTATCGAGCGTCTCCGATGCGTACTCGACATGCTGCGGATCATTCGTGTAGAGCAGAATAATAAAGCGAGGATTGTAGGAGGGGAAGAAACCGACAAACGAGTGGAAAAAGTGATCAGAAAAATAGCCGCCGTGCCCATCGATAAGCTGTGCCGTGCCAGTCTTCGCCGCGACCGACATAGTAGGAATCATCGCTTTCCCGCCTTCGAGCTTTTGATCAACTAGCGCTGTCATCATCTGCGTCGTCTCGCGCGCGGCGGTTGCCGAAAAAACGGGCGTTTTCTTGCTCCAATCGAGTTTCCGTACAATGCCGGAATCAAGACGCACGGCACTCACGAGATGCGGTTGTACCATCATACCACCGTTTGCTATCGCCCCGAGAGCCCGGATCATCTGAATTGGAGTGATGGCAATACCCTGCCCGAAAGCCGCCGTGTCATAGCCAACCTGTTGGGGCTTCGAGAGATTGCCAAGAAGCGCGTGACCCTCGTTCGGCAGATCGATGCCTGTTTTTTGTCCGAAAAGTCTAGTGAAATATTCGCGGAATGTATCCTGTCCGAGCCGTGTTGCAATCCACGATGCCCCGACATTGAGTGATTGCACAATGATTTGCTGCATAGGTATGACGCCACGAGCTTTTGAGTCCCAATTGCAGATACTTTTTGTGTCTACCGTGATGCAGCCAGTATCAGTGTATGTCGTCTCTGGCGTAATGACACCCGCATCGAGTGCTGAAGTCATGGTGATCGGCTTCATGATGGAACCGAATTCATACACATGTTCCACGAGCGGATTCCCGAACAAAGTCGGATCGACATTTTGCAAATCATTCTCGTTGTAGAACGGATACGACGCTAACGCGACAATCGCTCCGGTTGAAGGATCCATGATGATACCTCCCGACTCCTTACTTGAGTAGCGTTCATTCACTTTCGCGAGATCATTCTCAAGCCGTGTCTGAATTTCGGGTTCGATTGTCGTTTCGATATTGCCTTCTCGCGCATCTTTTGCATTCACGAGCAAATTCCCAACATTAGAAAAGAGCTCTGCAAAAAAATTCTTGTAGAGTAAATCCCCTGAACGCGAAAGCGTCCCATCATACTTCGCTTCAAGACCGGTCTGGCCGGCAAGCACATCGCCAGAACCGTAAGAAACGATACCTATCGATTGTGCGGCGAGCGACCCTCCGGGGTAATAACGCCAGTTCTCGTGCAACACATGTACGCCGGAGATGGCGCGGGCGGCGAGCGCACGCCCGTCTTCGTCCGTGAGGCGATGGGCGACTTCGATATAGACCTGATTTTTCTTTGTCGTCACGGCAAGGAATGCGTCGTGCGAAAGAAGCGTTGAAGAGGCGACGACGGCTATCGCGGCATACGCGGCCTCTGGATCGGTAAGTGTTTGAGGGTTTATAGCGACAAGAAATCCGGTCGAGAGCGCTGCCGCAGAAATGAGCGCGCCATCTTTACGGACTACATAGATTGAACCGCGATCGAATACTCCATTTCCACCGGAAGCGAACTGTCGATCAGCTTTTTGCACATACTCATGCCCCTGCACAACCTGGATGAAATAAAGCCGCAAAAGGATAAAAAATGCCGCGCAAACGATAAGTGAAAGGATGAGACGAATGCGCGAGCGGAACTGGGCGCGCATATCCTATCAGCGTAGTGCGGTTGCGCTCTGCACCCGCACAAATAGCTTAGTGAGCGGTTTGGCGTAGCCCGCCGTGGCGTAATTGGTATTCGCTGTGCGCGCCACACTGGCGAGATACTCCGATTCGAGTGTAGCAACTTTCGATTCATCATTTCTCACTGACTGCGAAAACTCCACCGTTAGCGCCGCATAACTCATCACGACGGCGATGAGGCCGATATACGAGACTAATAGAATTGCGACAATGCCGGAACAAAACGGCAAGAGGGAAAACGAAAAGTTGAATCGCTTGTTACGCATAGGAAAGTAGTGGTGCCGGTGAATCGGCAAAATCTGCGCGCACGGTGGCGGCTCGTTCGAATATGCGCAATTTCGCGCTCCGCGCGTGGCGATTCGCAAGGATCTCCGCGCGTGACGGCACGATTGGTTTTTTTGGATTCATTGTCCCGATCCCCTCGTGCGCCGCATCGCGCAATATATTTTTTACGCAACGATCTTCGATGCTGTGAAATGAAATAACCGCCACTCTTCCGCCCGGAGCGAGTGCGTGCAGAGCCGCCACAAGCCCTTCGCGCAATGCGCCGATTTCATCATTCACCGCAATACGAAGCGCCTGGAACGTCCTCGTCGCCGGATGGATCTTCCGATCGTGATACCAGCTCGGCGTGCCTGCGAGAATTGCTTGAACGAGCGCGCTGGTCGTAAAAATCCGATCCCGAGCGCGCGCCGCGACAATCGAGCGCGCGATGCTACGAGCAAAATGTTCTTCGCCATAGGCGAAAATAAGATCAGCTAGCGCTTCTTCAGGATACGTGTTGACAATGACGGCGGCCATCTCACCGTTTTCGCCATAACTCATAAGAAGCGGTTGATCGTTTCCTTCCTCGACGGAGAACGAGAAGCCACGTGGCGCGGCAAGCTGGTACACGCTCCAGCCGAGATCGAAGAGAATGGCATTGGCCGGAGCGATACCGAGACGTTCGAGGATTCGCGCAAGATTACGGAAGTTGTCATTCACGAGATGTGCAATCGGGCGCTCCGGCCGGCGATCGCGTGCGTATGCTTCGCGCCCGCGTTCGACCGCTGCGCTATCGGCGTCAATGCCAACGATAACGCCCCCTTCGCCGAGCGTGGCAAGGAGTGCGGAGAAGTGCCCAGCCCCGCCGATAGTCGCGTCGACGACCGCATCTCCAGGCTGTATGTCGAGCGCTTCAAGCACTTCCTCTACCAATACGCTGGTGTGACTGGTCTCCATATCAGTTTCTATCACTGGCACTCTTCCCGAGCGTCTCTGCAAACGTGTCGGCGTTGCGTTCGATAGCGGACATGTACTCCTTCCATGCGCTTTCTTCCCAGATTTCGACCCGGTCGGCGACGCCGGCGATAACCGCTTTCTCCCCTATGGATGCAAAAGACTTCAGATGTTCTGGGATCAGCACGCGGCCCGACCGATCGACCTCAGCTTCGGCAGAGCCGGCGAGGAAGAGCCGCGCGAGGCCGCGGCGTGCGGCGTTCCCATTCACTTCATCGGCATAGGCGCGCGCCTCCTTCTCCCACGCCTTACGAGAATAGACATAGAGACAATGATCGAGACCGCGTGTTACCACCACCACGCGACCAAGGTCCTTACGAAATTTTGAAGGGACCGAAATTCTATTCTTAGAGTCAAAGGTGTGCAGATATTCTCCGAGGAACATAATGGGGGATGGCTATAGAGCGAGAAGCGACCATGACTCCACTTCCCACTTCACTAACCATCAGTGGATTATATGCCACTCTCCCCCACTTCTCCTAACAAAGTTATCCACAGACGAGAAAACAAGGCTCGACCTTGCATACCAAGATCGAAACTCGGTTTTTCTGGACTATTGAGTAGCTTCTTTGAGCCGTGTCATGACGAACTCGCGCGGGAGGCCCGCGAGGAACCACGCGATTGGTATTTCTGTTTTAAGCTCGTGGAATCGTACCATTATATTCTTTAGACCACTCTCTCTATCGTGTATGTCTGTTTGCCGGAGGGGGTTTCGAAGGTAAAGACATCGCCTTTCTTTTTCCCCATGAGCGCCGCGCCGAGCGGGGAGTTGTGTGAGAGCTTCTTTACGCGCATGTCAGCCTCTTCGCTTCCGACAATGGTGTATTCATGCACTTCCGTGCTTCCTTCTTTCTTTATCGACACTTTCGAACTGAAACCGACTTCGTTTTTTTTCTTTCCATCAGTGAGAATCTTCGTGTGCTTTACGAGTTCTTCGAGCTTCTTGATGCGCTCTTCGGTCGCAGCCTGCAGATCGCGCGCATCCTGATATTCGGCATTTTCTGAAAGGTCACCGAGCGAACGAGCATACTCGAGATTCTTCGCAATCTCGGTACGGCGCACTGTTTTCAAATGCTCGAGCTCTTTCACTATCTCGTCAAACTTCTCTTGCGAGACGACACTGTCATTGTTTTGTACATCAAGCATACGTACGTGCGTGCATTGTACGCGAGTACCACTAAAGCGCAAGTAAATTTGTATTTGTTGCTGTGCCGCCGACATACGGAGAGTTGTCGGCATACAGAGAATCGAAGAGATTTCGCATGACGTTTACAGCCTGTTCGCCGGTACCGGAGGGGCCGCGCTCGAGTACAACTGCGAAAGCGTATTGCGGATGATCATACGGGAAGAACCCTTCAACCCATGAATTATCATATTGATTGCGCACGCCCGTCTGCGCAGTACCGGTTTTCGCCGCAACGCTTACGTAGGGAAGATTGAGCGCGCTCGCGAGCGCGCTCGTCACTCCCTGCCGCATGCCTTCGCGCACGACCGCAAGCGCCGAAGCATTGGCCGGTACCATTGTATATACCGGTACTTGTTTTGCGAGTAGTGTCGGCGTGAACAGTTTCCCGCCGTTGACGATCGCGGCGGTCGCGCGCGCTATCTGTATCGGCGTTACCTGCACAGCATATTGCCCAATTGCCGTGAAGTAGGTATCGCCGAGATACCATGGTTCGTTGAAAGTCGATTGTTTCCATGCAGGGGTCGGAACGAGCCCGCTCGCCTCCCCCGCCAGATCGATGCCGGTTTGACTTCCGAAACCGAATTGGCGATACCAATATTCGAGTCGATCGATACCGAGGCCTTTCTGATTTCCAAAACCGCCGCCAATCGTATAGAAAAAGATATCCGATGACCACGCGATCGCCTTTCTTACATCGACTGCGCCGAGCGCTCGCCATCCTGTATAGGTGAAAACCTTGCCCGGATGGTATGGATCCGGAATTGAGATGAAGCCAGGGTCGTTGATAACTGTATTCGGCGTGATGAGCCCGTCCGTGAGCACTCCAGAGGCAATGAACGGCTTTACGATGGAACCGGGTACATAGACGCCTTGCACCGCATGGTCGAGGAAAGGATGACCTGGGTCGGCATTATAGAGAGCAATAGTATTCGACGGGTCGCCGTTCGCCATCACATTTGAATCATAACTTGGATAAGAAACGATAGCGCGTACTGCGCCCGTCTGTACGTCCAGAATGACGCCGGCGCCGGCAATGAAGCGTTGATTACGCGTCACGTTTGCAATCGCGCGCGCGAATGGCTCTTGCAGACGAACGTCAATCGACAAACGGAGCGCCTCCCCTTCTATCGTGGGAACGATAGTGCCTTTGGAACGGACAGTGCCGAGCGCGTCCATCTCGGTGAGTAGCTGACCGTTTTCCCCCGCAAGGAGCGAGTCATATTCTGCTTCGAGACCTGTCACACCGGTTTCATTTGTATCGTAATATATCCCATGTACATCCTTCTTTGGATATGAGACATATCCTATCACCTGACTGAGCGAGGAAATTGGATAGTTTCGTATCACACTACCGTCTCCCTTCTCTTCATTCTCGGCAAGCACTACGCCATGTACGTCAGTAATAATGCCCCGTAGTGCAAAAAGCGTCGTAACTTCGAGAATGTTGTGCGCACTTTCGGCCGCAAAAGCGCCGCCATTCACTATCTCAAGATCCCATGTGCGGGCAACGAGAATGAGAACAAAAAGTGCGAGTACGCCGAATAATGAAAAAAATGTTCTTTGCGGAAGCGGTTTTTCGAGTCTCCCCTCAAGACGCGATCGATCGAAATCGGGCGCATTTGATGCATCGAGGAATATCTCGTCAGGGGCAATTTCTGGGTCGCGCCGTTTTTTCTGCCACAATCTCATCTCTTGATGATACCTGTTCGGAGCCGACTGCGCACGAAAAAAGCGATGATTGTCACAACGGCCCCATAGAGAGTAAAGAGCGGCAGTGTTCCAACAGAAGGTACGTAATAGAGCGTGTCGGCGAAGATACCAACAGCGAGCGGCACAAGCGGTTCGGTACATGAAGAAACAAGAACAAGAAGAACAGTGAACGGCCACGGGAAAAATATGACTGAAACGAAAGAAAAGAATGTGAATACTCTGCGTATCATGGTAAAGATGAGGTTGAGGATGCGTGTAGAAATGCATCGAATAGAGTCGTGCCCGTTTCGCGTACGACAACCCACGAGATTGAAAAAAGATTTAACGCGGGCATGATGCGGAGCGTCATCGAAGGTGATGAAGGATCATCGTCAATGCGCGTGATGCTCCCAATCGGGAGCATGCCAGGACCGGGAACGAATACGATGTCGCCGACCGCAACATTTGCAGAGCGTGCAATAGATGCTTGCAGTGCGCCTGCTCCAGCGCCAGTGATGAGAAACGAAATATTTGATTTCCCGACAAAACCAGTGATGGTCATATTCGGCGAAGAAAAAAGCGTCACGTGAGAGAAATCAGTAAGAACAGATGAGACAACGCCGATTGGTACACCGCCGTTTCCGAATACTTCTTGGCCGCGCGCGATGCCGGCACGGGAACCTTCAGCGATTACAAGAGTGTCATACGGACTCTCTGGAGGGCGAGCGACGACTCCCGCAGAAATTCCTGACACACTGTTTCCCACTGTTGCGGGAGAACCGAGTATTTCTTCGAGGTCTGTCTCTTTTTTGAGCAAAGCTTGATTCTCATTCGCGAGGACGGTGTTTTTATTTGATAGTATTTCATTTTGCGATGCGAGTTCTGCAGTATCGCCAAAGCTGTTGAAAAACAAGCGGCTCTCTGTTGAAAACGCATCCGCAATACGAAACACCGGAGTGAATAGGTGCCAAAAAAGGTTCGGTGTGAGGAAGCGTAAGAGGAGCAGGAGAACAGAGAATGCAAGAGCGAACCTGCCTGTGCAGGCAAGCGTACCCAACGAAACACTCGTGGACGATAGGAGCGCATTACGCTTCATTAAGAATGTCTTCTTCATCGATGAAAAAATCTATATATGGTGCTGGGTCTTCGGTTATGATGCCCGCGCCTCGTACCACTGCCGTGAGCGGATCCGGCGCAACCCGGACCGGTACCCCGAGCATTTTCGCGAATATATGCGACAACCCACGTAGGAGTGCGCCGCCACCAAAGACGGTCACGCCGCGCTCGAGAACATCGGAAAGGAGCTCTGGCGGCGTCGCCTCGATGACTTCTTTCATTGTGTCCATTAAGGCATCGAGGGAAGAAGTAATGGCTTCGCGGATGTGTGCATCAGTGAGCACTATTTCGCGTGGCAATCCGGTTGAGAAATCGCGGCCGCGCACACTCCGCGAAAGCGTCTCAGAAAGCGGTATGACCGCACCAATCGCAATTTTGACATCCTCGGCAGTACGTTCGCCGATGCCAAGCTTGAACTCGCTGCGCACGAAATCTATAATATTTTCATTGAAACGATCACCGGCCACCTGCGAGCTTTTCGCAGAGACGACGCCCTTGAGCGCGATGACGGCAATATCGGTCGTGCCGCCGCCGATATCGAGCACCATCGTGCCGATCGCTTCGGCGATCGGCAGTTTCGCGCCAAGAGCGCCAGCAACGGTCTCTTCGACGATAATCGCTTCGCGGGCGCCTGCAGTCTTCGCCGCATCGCGCACCGCGCGACTCTGCACATTCGTTACTCCTGTCGGCACTCCTATCACTACGCGCGGACCGAAGAGCCGAACGCGGCCGCTCTGCGCTTTATTGATTAGATACGTGAGAAGCTCTTCAGTCACTTCAAAATCCGAAATGACGCCATGCGAAAGCGGGCGCACGGTACGGATGTGCGCGGGCGTCTTACCGATCATCATCTTCGCCTCCTTCCCTACCGCGACGACCTGATGCGTTTTATCATTGACTGCGACCACCGACGGTTCATTGACCACCACGCCGCGGCCGCGCACATATACGAGCGTGTTCGTGGTTCCGAGATCGATGGCGATATCACTGCCAAAAAGCGCATTTTTCGAAAAACGGTTCATGTCGTTGAGTTGAAATCTGACTTCAATAGATTGTCTCGCAATTTTTTCACGACGGAGCCCGTTGCACGATCGACCACTTCGAATGTGCCGGTCGCGGTTGTTTCTTTCCCGATGACAATCTGCTTCGGGATGCCGAGCAGATCGCTCTCGGCAAATTTTTCGCCTGCGCGCACATCACGGTCATCATAGAGAACTTCCACACCGGCTTTTATGAAGTCGCTATACAGAGTATCCGCGATTTTAGAAATGCCATCACCAGCTTTCCCAAGAGAGACGATATGCACCGTAAACGGCGCAATGCTCTCGGGCCAGACAAGTCCTTTCTCATCGGAAAACACTTCGATGACAGTGCCGATAATCCGCGAAGGACCGATGCCGTAACAGCCCATAATGACCGGATGCGCATTCCCTTTTTTATCGAGATACGAGAGGCCGAGCGATTCTGAAAAACGCGTACCGAGTTTGAAAATATTGCCGACTTCAACAGCCGATGCTTCTTCTAAATCGCCGCGCGACAGGCCAAGATCGGCGAGTACTTCGTCGGTAAGCACCTCCTTGTTTATCGCAATACCCTTCTTCCGCGAAACATAAATAACATCCTCGCCTGTCTTGCATATCGTTTGAAATTCATGGCTATATTTCGAAAAAGCGCCGCCGGAAGCGAATGTAACGAATGTCTTCTCGCCGATGCCGATTCGTTGGAAAATCTTACGGTAGGCATTTGTCACCCGTTCGTAGAACGCGTCTAAATCCTGTTCGTCCGCATGGAAGGAATACATGTCCTTCATCAGGAATTCTCTTCCGCGCATGATGCCGGACTTCGCGCGCTCTTCATTGCGGAATTTTGTCTGTACTTGATATGCGGAGAACGGCAGATCGCGGTATGAGCTCACGTACTGTGAGGCAATGTGCGTTATCGCCTCTTCCTGCGTCCAGCCGAAGCCGAGTTCGCCGCCGGAATTGAGCGATGTTTTAAACCACACATCTTGTTCCCATCGATCTGTTTTTTTCCACAACTCCGGGTTCTGGAGTGAAGAAAGAAGTAATTCTTGTCCTCCGATCGCATTCATTTCTTCACGGATAATTTCGACTATTTTATTTAAGGTGCGCAAACCGAGTGGCAAGTACGAATACACTCCCGCCATTTCCTTATGGATATAGCCAGCGCGCACGAGCAATTTGGCATTTTTCGCAACCTCGTCCGCAGGTGCTTCACGCCTCGTTTTAGTGAAGAGTTTCGACTGTCTCATAGAGGCAGTATATGCCCCGAGCGCGCCAAGTGCAAAAGCAATCTTGTTTATTGCACCTCATACAGTTTTCATGCTATAGTGCCTATACTTCCAGTGGCTACTGACCAACTTCGCATCAATAATGAAATCCGCGCGCACGAGTTGCGCGTTATTGGCGCTGACGGGAAAAACATGGGCGTGCTGACGCTCGCCGCCGCGCTCGCAGCGGCGAGCGTCGCCAGACTCGATCTTATAGAGATTTCCTCTTCGACTATTCCGCCCATTGCGAAGATTATGGATTATGGTAAATTTGAATACGAGCGTAGCAAGAAGGAAAAAGTGGCAAAAGCCAAGGTAAAAGTATCCGAGACAAAAGAGGTCCAGATCAAGGTAGGTACAGGTGACCATGATATGGAACTGAAGGCAAAAAAAGTTGCCGAGTGGCTTGCCGAGGGCCACCGAGTACGTGCCGAACTTTTCCTCAAAGGCCGTTACAAAGGCATGAGTGAGGAGTTTCTGAAGGAACGCTTGGAGAGGTTTCTCCTGCGTATCCCATATGCATATAAGATCGCCGAACCGATTGCGCGAAGCCCGAAGGGTTTTGCTGGCGTCATAGAAAGAGACCTTGTGGCTCAAGCAAAGCGAGAGAAAGTACAATCAAAAAATGAAATCTAATAAATCATATCTTAAAAGAATCCGCGTGACGCGCAATGGGAAGCTTATGGCGCGTGCAAAAGGCCAGAATCATTTCAATGCGAAACAGAGCGGCTCTGAACGCTCGCAGAAGCGCCGTTCTGTCTCGATCAATCTAACCGCAAAAGTACGTCGCCGTTTCCTACCCGGCTCTTAGTATTTGCATTCTTCATTATTGCTTAAAATTTTTTAACTAATTTTATATGACAAGAATCAAAGGAGGGGTTATGGCGCAGAAGCGCCGAAAGAATATTCTGGATAGAGCGAAGGGCTATCGCGGTGTACGCTCTAAAAAAGAGCGTTATGCGCATGAAGCACTTATGCGCGCGGGTCGTTACGCCTTCGCTCATCGTCGCGACAAGAAAACAGACTTCCGTCAGCTCTGGATTGTCCGGCTAAACGCCGCCGTCCGCGACAGTGGCCACAAGTCCTATAGTACGTTTATTGCAAAATTGAAGAAAAATGGCTTCCAACTCGACCGTAAAGTCCTCGCCCAGTTTGCTTCCGAACATCCCGCTATTTTCACCCGCATCGCGAAACAGGTTGCTTAAAAAAACAAATTGCGAGTATACCATGAACCATCCGGAATTTATTCATCGAGTGGCCGCGCCCAGAGTTTCGATATCTTGTTGTCGTAAAGTGCTTCATACACAACCAGATCTTCTAATGTTTCACTATGTTTCGCCACACTAATCATGCGATATCGATGCTCATGATTCTTGTAATGTTCGTAGATACCGGACTTTGGGTATTCCATATGTGTCCATAATAGCATTACTGTAGAGTATTGTAACAAAACACACCTATCCACTATTTACCACGGTCGTAGGTTATCGCGGATAACGGGCGAGGCCGAAATGTTCGCGTAAGTGCTTGTCGTTTTCGATCTCCTCGACGACCATGTAGAGTACCGAGAATCCGATCTTCAATTCGGCTTTCAGTAAAGCAATGAAATCCTCGCAATCGTATGGAAAAACCCATACACTGTCTTGCAAGCGAACGAAGCCGATTTCCCGCATGATAGATCGCAGCCGATCGCGTGTCTTGCGTCGTCGCTCAGGTACATCGAAAACGATTACACGCCATCGCCTGTCCCAACGTCTCTTCTTAGGAATGCCGAACTTCTCCTTTTCTAACATGAATGCGAGCTTCTGACGTCCTGTATCCGTGATTCGAGCGTATGACTTACCTTCCAATTTCTCAAATGAGACATAGCCGAGTGCCACAAGTCGACCAAGCGCCGTCCGGTATCTGGCGCGAAGTTGCGCGCGCTTTATACTTGGCAATCTCACCAACATTGCGGGCAGGTTCGGTATTATTGTTGCGATAAGTACGACACCGGAAAGCGCCACGGCCACAAGGATCGCTTGTTGTATGTGGGCCTTTACACGCTTTTTCTGCGCTATCATTTCGATAGTTCCCATATCCTCAATATATCACGGTCGTAGGTTATTGCGGATAAGTGTTTTGATAAATTATGTGAGAGTGCGGGTCACTGAATTTTTTGTAATTTCCCATGTTTGGCCATATTCGGGTACGATAGCTCTGATGCCGAGGTAGTTATGTATACGCTGAGCGAGGAAACGCTCGGTAGCGGGCTCCCCAAGAGCTGTGAAGATGGCTTTAGACCTCTTTTCTGCGAAAGCTGCCTCGGTAAATGTAAGCAACCCATCGAGATCTGCATGCGCCGACCATCCTCCGAGTTTTTCGATTGTGGCTTTGATTTTTATTTTATTGCCGTTTATTCGTACCAAAGAAGCTCCATCAACTATGTGCCGCCCGAGCGTGCCGGGCGCTTGATATCCGACCATAATGAGCGTTGACGAAGGGTCAGATAGGTATCGCGTCTCCCAATGGCCGATGCGGCCGCCATGGCTCATGCCAGCGCCAGCGATAATAATTTTCGGATTCGGCGTTTTTTCTATTGTCACCGACTCTTCGCGTGAAAGTGTCTTCATAAGGAATGGGAATTCAAAAATACTTCCTTCTCTCTTCATTTCATCTTCGGCCTCTGGCTTGAAATAGGACGGTCCCCACTTTTCATACACCGCCGTTATATGAATCGCTAGCGACGAATCAAGAAAGACTGGTATGTTCGGTAACGAGCCATCTGAAAAAAAATTCGATAGTTCATAAAGCATGAGCTGAGTTCGTTCGAGCGAGAACGCGGGTATGAGGATAGTGCCGCCCCGTGAAATTGCACGTTTTAGCACTTCGCGAAGACGCTTAACACGCCTTTGCTGAGGCGGATGCACCCGATCGCCATAGGTGCTTTCTATAACCAGCGCATCCGCATCGGGTATCGGTTCCCAGTCGGGTAAGAATGGTGAGGGTGAATTGCCGATATCGCCCGTAAGCGCGATTGCAACACCTTCTGTATTTTTAATTCTCACGCTTGCCGAACCAAGAATGTGTCCGGTATTTCGTAGGTATACCGACATGCCAGGGACAACTTCTCTTTCAGTATGATACTCAAGCGTTTCGACAAGCGAGAACGCCTTTACGGCGTCTTGTTCCTCATAGAGCGGTTCGATACCGCGATGAGAGGCTTCACCGGCTAAAATCACGATTGAATCGTGTAAAATAAGTTCGGCGAGATCGCGTGTCGGCGATGTCATGAATATCTTTCCGCGGAAACCGTCCCGCACCAACTTCGGTATGCGGCCGATATGGTCAAGGTGCGCGTGTGTTACGACAAGAGCGTTAATAGTATGTACATCGTACGGAAATGGTCCGTACATACCCGACATAACAAAGTCATTACCCTGTTCAAGACCGCAGTCCACTAAAATTTTTCCGCGATTACCTTCCACCAAAAAATTTGAGCCGGTCACCTTCCCTGCTCCGCCATAGAAACTCAATCGCAATGACATGCGTACATTGTAACGCCCAGTGCCCCGTTTCCGAAGAAACGGGGCGCTGGGCGGAGCCACTCTCTTAAGCAACTTTATCTTGCCAGGTGGGGCTCCTGTGCGATAGCGCAGGAACGAATGAACGCTCACATTGCTACCGACAACTCCGAAACCCCGAATATTAGGCAAGTTGCGTTTTTAAGAATAGCTCCTACTTTTAGTATACACCCGCTGTCAAGCATCTTTATTCGCCATGGCGTTTATAGTTTTGCGTTTTCTTGTTCCCGAACCAATGTTTTATTTCATGCACGGCCTCTTCAGGCGTCTCGGACGCATGTACGATATTTGCTACCGCGCGCTTCTCAGCATTGGCGAGTACGGGAGAATCATTAGAAAAATCTCCGCGAATGGTGCCCATATCGGCTTGATACGGCAGTGTCGGGCCGCAGATCTTGCGAACCATATCAACAGCATGCGTACCTTCAACGATCATTTTTACGAGTGGAGCCGATATCATGTAATCAATGACCCATTGGCGCACTTCCTGGCCGATTTTCTTAGCATCTTTCGTACCAAAATCTTCCATCGCATTGAAACCGTATTTTTTGTATGTTCCGAGTGTCTTCTCACCCAGTCGCGTTATCCATGCCGAATCCTTTGGATAATGATTATCAATTTCCTCACGCGTTGGCTGAAACATCTCAAGCGCGACAATTTTCAGATCTCTCTGTTCAAAACGCTTGATGACTTCGCCAATGAGTCCCTTCTTCACGCCGTCCGGCTTTATCATTACATACGTCTGTTCCTTTTTTGGGTTCTTATGTGTCATTGTCTTGTTGTGTGATAATACGCGCTCCTGCCTTTTCAATCAAGATGGTGTGTTCGAAGTGAGCAGAGAGAGAACCGTCTTTCGTTCGGTATGTGTAGCCATCGGGAGCGAGCATAATCTCTGCTTCCCCGGCAGTCGAGATTGGCTCGAGTGCAAGCACCATACCCTCTTCGAGTACTTGTCCTTTGCCCGCGCGACCATAATTGGGGATAAACGGTCCTTCGTGCACTGATTCGCCAACAAAGTGTCCACCCAGCTCTCGTACTACCGTAAATCCTGCATCCTCGATTTCTTTTTGGATAGCGTGCGAAATATCACCCATGTGTTTCCCAGGAGCGGCGGCTCTGATGCCCGTCGCGAGCGCCCGCTCGGTCGCAAAAATAAGTTTCTTTATTTTTTCGCTTATATTGCCGACTGATACGGTGATGGCCGAATCAACAACAATATCGTTATGAGTGAGACCGAGATCAAGGCCGACGATATCGCCTTCTTTTAATACCTTCACCGATTCATTCGGTATGCCATGCACAACTTCATCATTTATAGAAACACATAGCGATGCAGGATACGGTCGGCGTGCGCCGATGGGCTTATATCCAAGAAAAGACGGTTCATCACCGCCTGCGCGAATGAGCTGTTCTGCTACGTCATCTAATTCTTCAGCCGTTATGCCCTGCGCGACTTTAGCGCGAAGCGCTTCAAGTATTCGAGCAAGGCGCCTACCT
>PFPP01000002.1 GCA_002793115.1 Candidatus Kaiserbacteria bacterium CG_4_10_14_0_2_um_filter_50_16 | reverse complement strand
CTCGAACCTACGACCTTCGCAGTGTAAATGCGTTGCTCTGCCAACTGAGCTAAGGGTGCATATATTAATTATACTATCAGAAACTATTGCATCTCGCTCCCAAGATGCTAATATACATATAATTACACGTATAATTATACATATTATATGAAAACAGCTGTGTCATTTACCAGCACCATCTCACCGAAGCTTATAGAATGGGTTGATAAGCGAGCGCGAAGCCAGAAACGGACACGCCGCGTTATTCTAGAAGAAGCTATCAAGAGTTATCAGAGAGATGCCGTGCGAAGCGTCCTCAGAGAGGGATTCGAGCGGGCGGCGCGCGATGCGGACATGCTTGAGCTTGTTGAATGGGGTATGGACGACTACAAGCGACTTGTTAGTCGCGTATAGTTATGCAACAAGGAGAAATATGGTTTGCTGACTTAAATCCGACTAAAGGATCGGAGCAAATAGGTAAGAGACCGGTGGTTATTATTTCTGGAGATACACTCAACAACACACTCCCTATAGTTATAATTGTTCCTATCACATCAAAGATAAAATCGTATCCGACATGCGTTTTGTTGTCAGCGAGCAAAATGAACGGATTAAAAAAAGATTTCGAAGCAGTTCCCTTTCAAATTCGCGCAATTGCTAAAAAGCGACTTGCCAATCGGATCGGACATATTACCGAAGAAGAGCTTCGAGAAATTCTGAAAGGATTATTTTTAGTACTCACACATTAGTGCCGTGGGGGAGACTCGAACTCCCAATCCCTTACGAGAACTAGCTCCTGAAGCTAGCGCGTCTGCCAATTTCGCCACCACGGCAATAGCATCACCTCGCTCGCAGAATGCCAGCTGTGCCCCCAGCTGGAATCGAACCAACATCAACGGCTTAGAAGTCCGCTACTTTATCCATTAAGCTATGGGGGCGATCTCACTCCTCCACCCTATCGCATATTTCTCCTATTGCGAAGGGTCAATATAATGGTAGGCACCTGTCACATATTTAGCTTCTTCAGACGCACGGGAATCGAAAATGGTGTGAATAGCGTCAATAGAGGATCTGTTGAAGATCGGTGGCGTTTCTGTCACAGTGGCGCCGATAGATCCGCCGCTCGCGACCGTGTCAAAGGTCCACACATTCCACACAACGATGCCAGCGAGCGCGATGATCGAGAGTGTCAGCAGTACAAGCCAGTCACGAGCCGGATCAATACGCACGCCGTAGTGCAAACGTTTCTGAAATGAATTTTTGAAGTAAGATATGTTCATAATGTTTTTGCTGTCGTACTCGCCACGCTCGAGCCGACGGAGAGCTTCAGATCGGCATGCCAGTTATTCTTGCCGTCCTGCCCGACCGAGAGCGTTGATATTGAAATATCATAAGGCGCGTACTCGATCGCGCCAACAGTGCGCATCACTGCATCAAACGTTCCATTAATAGTGAGTGCGAATACGAGCGTCGGCTGTGCGGGTACGACGCCAGTCGAGACCGAGAGAACATTTACGACAGTTCCTAGGAGGCGTCCTCGATCTTCAAGATCGTTGATGAACGCTACTACGCCAGTTTCCGAGACGAAGTAACTCTGTACGACAGCTTCATCGCCGGTTATGTCTGCGAGGACAGTCTGTGTTGTGGACATGCGATTTATAGCTTCGGTCTTTGCGTCAATCTGACTTTGAAGAGTTGTTACCGCCGCGCCTTCCTTCGCAATGGCGGCATGCCAGACCCCGTAGCCGATAAGAATAACTACACATACGACAATCGCGAAGACGAGATGGAAAAAAGAAGATTTCATGGCGCGAGAGTTACGGTGATAGTAAATGCGATGTCGCTATCCTTCGCATATGCTGAAACCGGAAGATCGGCGGAACGCGCGAATGGCGCGCTGGAAAGTGCGAGCTGATACTTGCGCAGTGCATCGCGAGTGAGAGCCCTGCCGGAGATAACAATCGTGCCGGTATTTGTTCCAAAAGCGGGTGTGTATGAGAAATCGAAAAGTGTAATGCCTGGGCGCGCTACGGCGAGTACTGCACGAATACCGTCGCTCGCCGAAGGCGCGTGCGCAAGGGCAGTCAGAATCGCCGCATTACCCGAGAGCGCGGTCAGGCGCGCAGTGAGCGTCGATTCACCTTCAGAGGAGAGTGTCGATTTTATATGAGCGAGGCGCGCCTCCTTCGCACCGACACTATTCGCAAGGAACACGTACGTTGGTATCAGCAACACTGTGGAAGCGAGTGTGAGTATGCTGAAAAGCACTGTGCCGACAACGGCAAGACGCACGAAATAATCGCGCGAAAGCGCGCTCTGGCGCTTTGAGGGAAGCAGATTAGTGAATTCGTTTTGCATAGTGAGGCTAAACGTTATCACGGAGCGCGAGACCGATTGCGGTGGCGTACGCGAGCGATTCGGTGTAATCAAGTTGGGGAATCCATGTGTCGCGCGACGCGAGATTGATGAACACGTCGCCGGCCGTAACGGGAATCCTGAGCGATCCTTCGAGATATTCCGGAAGCCCGCGCACCGAAGCATTGCCACCGACAAGGATAGCATGCGATACCGGTTCATGCGCTCCCGAGAGCGTTTCCTTCTCCTGCCAGTATTGGAGTCGGAGGGAGATTTCATCTCGAATTGCGGAAACGGTCGAGAGCATCGTGGCAAGGTAGTCTTCATTCCCATGCGCAGGCACAATGCCTCGTTCGGCTTTCACTTTGCGCGCTTCAGCCTCTGTTACGCCGAAATGTTTTTGTACGGCGAGGGTGAGCGCGTGCCCGCCTATACCGATCGTCGTGGCGAAACGCGGTATCCGATTTGCAACAATGGCTAATTTCGTTGTGGTTTTCCCGACATCGACAATGAGCGTGGTGGATGTGTCCCCTGCTGGAAGGAGTGCCCGTGCTACCGCAAAAGGTTCCCCCTCGAGAGAACGTACCCCAATATTCGCTTGATCAAATATCGAAAGAGTATCGTCGACGATGCGCCGTGCGAAACCGACACCAGCGATAAGCGGATCTCCCTGTTTATTCTGCCCCACATTGATGATATCAAAATCCGTTTCCGGCGGCGGCAATGGTATGAGCTCGTCAAGATGTTGTTCAATCGCGGTGCGCCACTCGGCCTTCTTCGTACCTTTTGCCGCTGTTTCAAAGAGATAGGATTTCGACTCCGGCAAGGCTACATTGGCGGCAGATATGCCGGCGGCGCGGGTGGCGGTGGCAAGCGCTTCAACTACTGCTGAGCGATCGACTATTTCTCCATCAGTGAACGCGCCGAGAGATAATCGCGACTGAGCATACTGCGAGAGAACGAGACCTTGCGTGCTTTCGGTCAGACGAACCACCTTGACACCGCTCGTAGAAAGATCGATGCCGGAGAACGGCAACGCAAGATAGCGCGGCGGTGCGAGAGCCGTTCGCAAATGTTCACTACAAGCAAAAGCCATAGAGAGAGTATAACGCGGCGACCCAGCCAATTGCGCGCGTCAGTGTGCACTTGTACCAATGCGAGAGAGATAACTGGTAAGAATGAGGGCGGCGGCCGAGGCGTCAACACGCGCGTCTCGTAGCTGCGGGACGCGCCGTGCTTCGGCGCTCGTAAACACTTCTGATTCGAAGAATACGGGCACGCCCGCGCGCAGGGCTAGCAACTCGCCCTGCGCGCGGGCGTCTCTCGCAATCGGATTTTCCCCACCCGCAAGAGTGCGTGATTCTCCTATAACAACAGCATTGACATTTTCTTTGGCGATAAGTGCACAAAGCTCATCGATGAGCCGCGGCGTATTTGGGATGATGGAATGAGGGAATCCCATTGTTCCCGCTTCGTCGGAGAGCGCAAGGCCGATTCTCTTACTCCCGTAATCCACGCCGAGATACCGCATATTATATTATGGTATAACTCTCTGGTAAGCATGTATATGGGGAAGGGTGGCAGAGTGGTCTAACGCGCTGGTCTTGAAAACCAGAGTCTCGGAAACGGGACCGTGAGTTCGAATCTCACCCCTTCCGCCAATTTTCACTTTTTGTGAAATCGTAAGATATTGCCTCGGCGCAAAGCGCCTCGGCAACATCTTTCAATTTCGCTGAATGTAAAACTTGGCGGTGTTTTTTGGACAAAATCCGAACCTATTTCGCCCAAAATCCTGACACTGACTTTTG
>PFPP01000022.1:13429-16125 GCA_002793115.1 Candidatus Kaiserbacteria bacterium CG_4_10_14_0_2_um_filter_50_16 | reverse complement strand
TACGGCGTTTGGTTTGCTCCTTGTTGGAGCATTGGTGTGGTCCTGGGTTGCCAGAGGTGGTGATGGACGCAGACAATCTGAAAAGATGACGCTTGTGATACCTGCAAACGGTGACTCTGCCCATGTCAGTCCGCCAGCTGGGTATTCGCCGGCTTTCACTGGATATGGATTCATGTCACATTGCGTTTATAGCGATGGGACTGATCTTGAGTATCCATGTGCACCCACCGGACCGATCGTGTATTACTATGTACACGATAACACAGGGCGCGCAAATTTAGTCACATATGAGTTCGTACGCCCTTAGGAAAGGCGCACGAACAATAGCAAGGCCTCATGGTTTACCATGAGGCCTTTTTTATTGATGCAATGGCGCGAGCACGCCTTGAGCCGTCGTCTGGTCGTTCGGAGTCAGATTGAATGTTTTTATAACAACATTGATGATGCCATACGCGCCAAATATGATGACGAGGCCGACAATGCCCCAAAAGATAGCTTGCTTCCCTTCCGCGCGTTTTCCTTCATCTCCCGCATGTGCAATGAATTCAAACGTTCCCCAGAGAAATAGGATGAGCGCCACTCCCGCCAGAAGCAGAATAATCGGATTGATGACCTGTACAACGACCTTCCCGAGAAATGTATTTAGAACTGAAAACATTTATCTATCCGCCAACACGGACACCAGCTCCTGGTAACGTAACGCCAGAGTTATTGCCGAGATTGGCGGTGTTCGTAAGGATGTTGACGAGGCCCCAAACAGAGACCATGACGAAGAAGCCGATGAGACCCCAGAGCATGAGATTTTTCCCTTTTATTTTTACCTCTTCTGAATTGGCACCGAGGATGAAAGCGTCGAACGCGCCCCAAAGGAAGACGATAAACGCTACGGCAAAAAGTACTGGGACTAACACGTTGTTAATGGTATCGATAATGAACGAGCCGACGTCCGACACGTTATTAATCGCGGCGAAAGAAACAAGCGGTAGGGCGAATGCGACGAGAATTCCTGAAGTAGTGGCAAGGACTTTTTTCATAAGGTAGATAAATGGATAACGAAGCTATTATAGCGTTTCTACGAATAGGGTCAATATGCTTTAGATGTGTGTGTGGATAGCCTAAAGCGTTGGGTACCCTGGTGCCATACCGCCCGGAGCGAGACCGAACGTACTCCCAACAATCCCGACGAGCCCCCAGACGGAGAATATGATGGCGAAGCCTATAATGCTCCAGAGCACGAACTGCCGTCCCGTTATGCGTTTTTCTTCATTGTCCGAGCCGAGAATAAAATAATTGTAGACGCCCCAGAGAAAAACGATAAACGCGACCGCCATCAGCACCGGCACTAGCAGGCCGTTGATAATACCGACGATGCTGTTGGCGTACCCTTGTAAATAGAATGTGTTGATGGAACCGCTTGTTCCTGGGATTGTTTGGGTTTGCAAAAAACAAGCAAGACCATTGTCAGTACCACTACTGACAATGCAGACACCTTGTCCGTGCAGGTGATTGCACGAATCCCCTGCGCTTTTTCCTTCACAAAGATTGTCTCCTTTGGTGACAGAAATCGTTGCGTCTGCAGCAATAACAAAATGCGGTGCTATAAAAAACCCAGCGACAATTAAAAAAACAATAAGGCGATAGGTTTTTACCATTTTATTTTAGTACGATGTCGGGAGCGGCGGCGCGGCATAGCCCCCAACCATGAATGTATTGACGACCACATTCACGAGTCCCCAGAGCGATATCATCACGGCGAAGCCGATGAGGCCCCAGAGGATGAGCTTATGGCCTTTTTTAACCATCTCCGGATCGCCGCCGGCGGAGAAGATGTACGCTTTCGCGATTCCGAAAAGGAAAACGATGAAAGAAATAGCGAAGAGGAGCGGCACCAAGATCGAATTGATGATGAACAAGATGGTGGATGCGACTTGGCATATGTTATTTGAACCGCATGCAAAGCCGCTCATCCCTGGCCCGGATCTCCAGCCGATTTGGAAGTTGTCGCTACTGTACTGAAAATTACCACTAGAATCGGAGTAAATAGAACTTGCCGCAAATGTCATCGACGGAATGGCTATTAAAATAAAAGCGACTGTAGCTGAAGCGAAGCGGATGATGGATTTCATATACGATAAGTATGACACATTATTAGGTAGGCATAATGCCGAGCGTGGATAACAGTATTTTCACTAATCCCCACACCGAGAATAGTACGACCATTCCGATAATACCCCAAAGGATAAACTGCCGCCCCTCTGTGCGCTTCTGTTCCTCTCCACCGTGAAAAAAGAAGTAACTCATGATGCCCCAGATAAAGGCGAGAAAAGCGAGAGCAAAAATTACTGGCACGATTACTGTGTTGAAGACACCGATTATGCCAGTATTATTTGTGCTATTACCAACGAATTGGGCAAAGGTCATATCATCAGCTGA
This sequence comes from Candidatus Kaiserbacteria bacterium CG_4_10_14_0_2_um_filter_50_16, assembly GCA_002793115.1. GTDB lineage: Bacteria > Patescibacteriota > Minisyncoccia > Phycocordibacterales > Phycocordibacteraceae > C7867-001. The sequence goes on along the minus strand of PFPP01000022.1, from coordinate 13,692 downwards.
CCGAGATCGCCTGTACTGTCGCTTGAATTGTGAGAGCTATCGCTTGGGCGCCGAGGAGGATTAGGGCGCCGACGACGGTCCAGAGGAGCATCTGCCGCGCTTCGATAAGTTTCGCATCGTTACCCCGCGCGGCAACGAACTTATAGCCAACGAAGACCACCATCAGGACAACAACAATAGTGCCGATCTGTATGACAAACTTTAGGATATTTGTAAGAAATGCGACGAGGCAATTGCCATTCCCGTTACTGCAATCAACACCC
>PFPP01000022.1:0-13347 GCA_002793115.1 Candidatus Kaiserbacteria bacterium CG_4_10_14_0_2_um_filter_50_16 | reverse complement strand
TTGGAGCTGGTGTTTGTGTCGAATTATCTATTATATTAGTGCCTCCAGCGTCCTGGTCAATGGGTGCGGCAGACGCGCTCGGTACATACGTCCCGAGTATAAGAAGAAAGAAAGTAGTAAAAACGAAAGTACGCATACTCATTGCTGGAGAAGGGCGCTCAAAGACTGCTCGGCAGACACGAGCGCAGTAGCGAGCGAGGAACGGCCGCTTATCACATTCCCAATCATACCCGAAAACACCAAATCGGTGTCAGCGGGTGCTGGGGATAGCCAGCCCTTGGCGTAAAGCGCTTCGGCGTATGCGACTGCGGCGACCGGATTGGCAGGCACTTGCGCGAGCTGAGTGAGAGTCGCGGGCGCGAGACCGGTCGCAACCGCGGCTATCGCCTGCTCGAAAGGATTGGTGAGGAGCGCGGCTGTCTGATATGCACCCGTGGCATTTTTCGCTCCGCGCGGAATCAGAAATGCGTATGTGAGGCCATAGACGCTTTTTACCGTTGCCGTCGCCGGCTGCGGTAGAGGCGCGACGTCAAAATTGAGGTTCGGATTCGCCGCCGCGATGAAGCGCGCCTCAGATGCGTATCCGAGATACAGCGCGAGGTCGCCGTTACGAAACATCTGCTGTGAATCGAGGAGTGAAGCGTTCCATGTATAGGAGACCTCCGACGGGTCGGCGAATTGTGTATAAAAGCCGACTACTGACTGCCCGGGAGGCGCGCCTCTCGACCCCGTTACACCGAGATTGGCGGCAAGTACGCCGTTTGCCGAATGAAAGGAAAGCGGAACTCCTGCCTGGAGGAAGAGTGAAGAGAGTATCCCGCGCGCATTATGAACATTGGCGTAGGTACCAAGCGCGATCAAGCCGCGAGTAATTTGGCGCGTCGGCGTCAGAAGCGCGACATTCGGGGCGAGGCCTGTCAGCGCCTCCCAGGTCGCAGGCGGCTTCGCGACGCCGTCGGAAGAAAGGATGGAGCGATTCGAAAAAAGTACGAGTGGATCGACAAGGAACGGTATGCCATAGTAGCCAGTTCCGTTCGGCGCCGTGAAGATTCCTCCTTCTTCGATAAACGTATTCACGAACGTGCTTGCAGGAAGCGTTGCAGATGCTATCGTGGTGATGAGCTTCGAGAGTGTATGGAGTTCTTCTTGCGAGGCGAGAATGAGGTCTGGTGCGGCGCCTGTCGCTATCGCGGAGGCAAGGTCATTCGAGAGAGTCGCGGGATTTTTTTCCACATAGGAGACATTTTTAAGACTAGTTTCTGTTTGTGTGATAGCGGCGAGAGCGGCTTGCATACCCGCTTTTGGTAATGTTCCCCATATGACAATCGTGCCGATTTCATTGGTGCCACCGTGGTTCGAATTCGTATACGTCGCGAAAACAAAGAGGCCGATGAGCGCGCCGAGGCCGAAGACGCCGATTAGGATGCCCTGGAAAAGTGAGATTTTCATGGTGCAGTGAAGACAATGCCGTAATGGTGCGGCCCAGCGCGAAACGATTTTACCTTATGAAAGCCGCCATTGATAAAAAAATCCTCGGCTTCGTGTTCAGAAACAATTTTTTCTGGTGCCGGGCCCATGCCGCCGTAGCTGCCGGCCCAATCAACTACCAGAAGCTTGCCGCCAGACTTCAGAACGCGTTGTATCTCCGCTAAAAGTCCGGAACGGTTCTCGATCTGGAAGAGCGTGTTGGCGAGTATGACTGCATCGAGCGTTGCATCGCGCAAGTGCGTACCGTCTGGCTTCTCGATATCACCACAAACCGTCTCAATGATATTCTGATGCTGTTCGTATGTATTGAGCTTGAGGTGCTTCAGCACATCTTCCTGTACATCAATCGCGTATACTTTCCCGCTCGTACCTACGATAGCCGCCGCCGCACGCGCGTAGTGGCCACTTCCCGCGCCGAAGTCACCGACCTTCATCCCTTCATGAAGCCCGAATTGGAGTATATTTTCCTGCGGACTGCTAAATGAAGAACTCATGCCTATAACATATCACGCGCGGGCCGCAACGGCCCGCGCAATCAACAATTAAAATTACAACGCCACCATCGAGGCGATGGAGTCGCCTGGGTAGAGTTTCATAATACGAACGCCTTGGGTCGCGCGAGAGAGCAAGGAAATTTGAGCAACGGGAGTGCGAATTACCTGCCCTTTTTTCGAGATCACGACAATTTCTTCCTCTTTCAGATCGCCTACGACTATTTTCGCGCCGATAATCTCGCCGGTCTTCGGCGTAACTGCTGCAGTCTTAATACCCGAGCCGCCGCGGCCTTGGACTTTGTATTCTGAAATCTTCGTGCGCTTACCGTACCCCTTGCTCATGATGACAAGGAGCGAAGCGTCTTTTGCTCCAACAGAAATGACTTCTGCAGAAACAACTCGGTCTCCTTTCTTCACGTTCATTCCGCGCACGCCACCGGCCGTGCGGCCCATCTCGCGAACGTCTTCGACATCGAAGCGAATCGACTGCCCCTTGGCCGTGACGATGGAGACCGTGTCGCCTTCAGAAGCGTGATGTGCCGATACAAGAGTGTCTCCCTTTTTCAAATTGATCGCGATGATGCCAGAGCGGCGCACATCGGCGAACGATTTCGCCGCAACGCGCTTCACGACACCAGCTTCGGTCGCGAAGATAATTGACGAGGCATCAAGCGCCGCACCCTTCGGTACGGCGAGGACGCTGGTCACTGATTCATCGCCCGCGAGCTGGAGGAAATTCATGATGCTCTTGCCCTTCGTCGCACGTTTCCCTTCCGGAATCTCGTACATTTTGAGCTGATACGCTTTGCCGAAGTTGGTAAAGAAAAGAAGATCGCTGTGCGCGCTCGCGACGAGGAAATGTGTAACGATGTCTTCCTCCTTCGTCGCGATATCGACAACGCCGACGCCGCCGCGTTTCTGGCTCTTGTATTCGCTCGGATTTGTCCGCTTTACATAGCCACCCTGTGTGAGCAGGAGCATCGATTCTTCGTCCGGCACTAGGTCTTCGATGGAAATATTTTGCACGCCGCCGCGCACGATTTTTGTACGGCGGTCGTCGCCGTATTTCAAGGCAAGCTCCTCAAACTCTTTTTTCACGACAGCGAGAATTTTCTTCGGCGAGGAGAGAATCTCTTTTAATTTTAAGATCAGCATCTGCACTTCAGCGAGCTCGTCTTCGAGCTTCTTACGTTCGAGGCCTGCGAGCTTGGAGAGGCGCATTTCGAGAATGGCCGCCGCTTGCAGAGATGAAAAACCAAACTTTTTTTGCAGGGCGGCAGACGCGGAGGGAATATCTGCCGACTTCCTGATAACCGCGATGACGTCGTCGATATGATCGAGCGCTTTGCAGAGTCCGAAGAGGATGTGTTCGCGCGTCTCAGCTTGTCGGAGATCAAACTCGGTGCGGCGCTTCACGACTTCCTGGCGGTGTTTCAAGAAATGGGTGAGCATCCCAGAAAGAGAGAGCATTTCCGGCACGCCGTCGACGAGCGCGAGCATGTTGTAGTGGAACGTGCTTTCGAGTTCGGTATGTTTATACAATGCGTTGAGGACCGCCTGCGGATGCGCCGTCCCTTTAAGTTCAATGACGATGCGTATATCACTCGTCGATTCGTCGCGCAGATCGCGAATGCCTTCTAACTTTTTTTCTTGCACCAACTCCGCGATACGCGAAATGAGATCGCTCTTATTCACGCGATACGGAATCGAGGTGATGATGATGCGGGTATCTTTTTTCCCATCATCGACGATTTCAGCTTCGCCGCGCACGACCACCGGCCCTTTGCCAGAACCGTAGGCATGCTTGATGTCCGTGTGGTTGAACGCAATGCCGCCGAGTGGAAAATCGGGACCTTTCACAAACTGCAGGAGAACATCAGTTGTCGCTTCAGGATTATCAATAAGATGGGTGGTCGCCGCGATGACCTCGCGGAGATTATGCGGCGGAATGTTGGTCGCCATGCCGACGGCAATGCCGAGGGTGCCGTTGAGAAGGAGGTTCGGGAGCGCCGAAGGAAGCACCGTGGGCTCTTCGCGCGTCGCATCATAGTTCGGATTCCATGCGACCGTCTCCTTTTCAAGATCGGTGAGGAGCGCTTCACCAATACGCGACATCTTCGCTTCGGTGTAGCGATAAGCCGCTGGTGAATCGCCGTCAATAGAGCCGAAATTCCCCTGTCCGAGCATGAGCGGATAGCGATAAGAGAACTCCTGCGCCATCTTTGTCATAGAATCGTAGACGGCGACATCGCCGTGCGGGTGATACTTACCGAGCACTTCGCCGACTATCGTGGCGCTCTTACGGAATTTTCCGCCGGATACGAGTCCCATTTCTTTCATCGCATAGAGAATACGGCGATGTACGGGCTTCAGCCCGTCGCGCACGTCCGGCAGAGCGCGCGCGGTGATGACCGACATTGCATAATCGAGATACGATGTGCGCATCTCCGCAACAATCGGCTGATCAATAATCTTCGCAATTGTCGTATTCTCTTTTTCTTCTTTCCCGCGAGCCATGGTAATCCGTTTACGTATTTAGAAAGGCAGTATCGTCTGCTCCGCTTGTTTCTGCGACGTTGAAGAGATAGCGTCGATAATCTTGATGTGCGCGGGTGCATTGGCATCTTCGAGACCTTGCTTTCCGGCAGGCAGTGCGGCGGCGGCGCCTGCAAGATTCTGAGAATCGTTGTTATTGCCGGTTGCGGCTATGCCCCACTGCCTCGTACTTTCTGCAAATGTGCTTCCTCGAATAGCGAACGTGCCGATAGAAAGATTGCCGACGAGCCACAGAAGGGCGATAATCGCCGTACCAGTCGCAGCTGTGGCAAAGGCAATCCGCTTACGGATATGATGCGGCTTTCTTTGTACTTGCTCGATGTGTTCAAAAATAGTTTTCATATGGAATGATTAGGGCGTTAGTACCAGTATACTCCCATCGTGACCAATAAGGTCCTTCTTCTTTAAGGTAAGCTTCTCAACTTTTTCACTGCTATTCCCTGCTTCTTTCAGATATGTTTCGAGTGCTTTCGATTTTCCAATGCCGCCTGTCTGCGCAAGCAGGCTCCAATGCATTGGAACGATAATCTTCGGCTCGAGTGACACAGCGAGCTTGTGCGCATCGGCAGGAGAAAGCACTCCGTCGCTTGCCTGCGCAGACAGGCCGCCGATCGGTACGAAGAGAACATCTATATCATCGATATTTTCGCGTGCTTCTTTCGAGAGCTCGGTATCAGCGAGCGCGCCAAGATGTACGAGCGTCATATCCTCGAGCTCAACACTATAGATAGTATTCACCGCTTCAGTCTGACCTTTGTCGAGACCGTAGACACTCTTAGAAAGAAAACCTTGCACGACAACTCCTTGCCGCTCGTACTCACCGGGACCTGCAATAACGAAAGGAACTTTATCTCCGTACGTCACTTCTTCGACACCGTTCATATCCGGATGATCGCGTGAGACCAGCGCTATATCCGCGCCGAATCGCACCGGAGGGAGCGTCGAATTTTTCGCAATCGGATCGAAGACGAGTGTGAGGTCGCCGAATGTCACTTTGAAACACTGCCCGCCATGATGGGTAATAACCATAGAGTGTATCTCTATTTTAGCATAAAATCTGTTATCCACAACGGCTTTTTGTATGCCTATTGCAATTTTGAGTTGGTTCTGATACAGTAAAAAGTGGATGCGTTCCACGCAGGGCCGGCGGTTTCCGTTCGGCCAACCCAACAGCGCCTGTCATCAGCTGGGATGACAGGCGCTTATATTTTCTCTGGCATTATGCTATAGTCTACCTGTTGCGTGCGCAGAAGTAGGAATCGGCTACCCCTCCGACGATACCGTCGGAGTACCGATTTCGAAAATACGCACTGCTTTATAATGTATGTCTGAAGATAAGAAATCCTCCGCGTCAGTTTCGACTATCCATCTGGCAGATGGTCATCCGATGGCCGATTTTATTGATTCAATCCTGACGCCGCCCGGGGCGGGCGACCTTGTTGAAGGTACGATTATAGCGATCAGCCACGGTCGCGTGTATATCGATCTGCCGCCGTTTGGCACCGGCCTTATCTACGGCCGTGAATACCTCAACGCCGCTGATGTATTGCGGAAGGCGAACCCGGGCGACACTATTAGTGCGAAGGTTGTCGATCCGGCCGGCCGCGAGGGTTACATCGAACTTTCGCTCAAGGAGGCGCGCCAAGCGGCCATCTGGGGCGAAGCAGAACAAGCTATCATCGCCGAGACGCCGTATTCACTCACGGTCGAAGAAGCGAATAAGGGCGGCCTCATTCTCTCGTGGCAAGGTATTGCAGGGTTCCTACCCGCTTCGCAACTTTCGAAAGAGCATTATCCGCGTGTGCCGGAGGGCGATAAAGATAAGATTCTCAGCGAACTCATACAGCTCATCGGTCATCCGCTCTCGGTGCGCATCATCACTGCCGATGCAAAAGAAGGAAAACTCATATTCTCGGAACGCACGGGAAACGAAGCCGAGGAGAAGGCATCGCTTATCGACAAGTACCAGGTCGGCGACTGCGCAGAAGGTGAAGTGACTGGCATCGTCGACTTTGGTGTTTTTGTGAAGCTGGAGCCTGGGCTCGAGGGGCTCGTGCACATCAGCGAGCTCGATTGGGGTCTTGTCGAGGATCCGCATGCACTCTTCGCCATCGGCGATATGGTACGAGTCAAGGTCATCGAGATAAAGGACGGCAAGATCTCGCTCTCCATCAAAGCGCTCAAAGAAAATCCATGGCACACTGCCGCCGAGCGCTATTCCAAGGGTATTGAGGTGCCGGGCGTCATCATCAAGTACAACAAACATGGCGCGCTTGCTTCTATCGAAGAAGGCGTCGCTGGGCTGGTGCACGTTTCTGAATTCGAGACGCCCGTCGCGCTTCGCGAGACGCTCGAACTCGGGAAAACGTATCCTTTCACCATTACACTCTTCGAACCGAAGGACCAGCGCATGACGCTTACCTTCACTGGGAAGAAGAAATAGGTTTAGCGCGTGTTGGCGAATTGGGTTGCAGATTCAAGGCCGGAGACAGCGAAGAGACGCACAGCTTCGACTGCTTTCTTCAAAACCTTTTTTAAGGTAGCTTCTTCGCTGGGCTTCCACTTTCCTATCACGTGCTTGATGATTTCTTCTTCTCCGGAAACTTTTTTCGCCTGATTCTTTTTTCCCATTGCGGAAGTACCAATGCGGATGCGCGCGAACTCTTTTGTTTTGATAGCGCGCATGACGCTCTCGACCCCCTTATGCCCGCCGCTTCCGCGTCCGAACACCATTTTTATCGTGCCGAGCGGGAGATCGATGTCGTCATGAATCACTAAAAGATTTTTCGCGGCTTTTACTGATTTGACAACCGTGCTGACGGCTTTGCCAGAAGCGTTCATCATCGTTTCCGGCAATACAAGTACTGAAGGACACGACGTGTCAACATCTGATGTTGACACGTCGTGTCCTTCATGTCCTTCAATCATGCCTTTCACAACGAGTGCATTAGCAGTTTTATTCAAAATGAAGTCATCAAGCCCTTCTTGTTTTGCCAAAAGTTGTACCGCATTTCTCCCCGCGTTATGTCGCGTCTTTTCATATTCTTTTCCTGGATTCCCGAGCCCGACAATGATGAGTGCCATATGCGCAATAGTACCACAGTGCCACTGCGACTTGCGTACTGTGAGCAGACGCGTACAATACCCATATGTCTGACACTCGGAAGGGTCTCTTGAAGGATCTTTTCACGCTCGCACTTCTCATTATCGTTGTAGTTATCCCGATCCGCGTCTTCGTGGTCTCGCCATTCGTTGTTGACGGTGAATCAATGCATCCGACTTTTGAAAATCTCGATTATCTTATCATTGACGAACTTCTGTATTATTTCCGCGCGCCCGCCCGCGGAGATGTTATTGTCTTCAGGTATCCTGGCAACCCTTCTATTTTCTATATTAAGCGCATCATCGGACTCCCTGGCGAGACAGTCTCTATTAACCATGGCACCATTACCATCATTTCAGCCACCGGAACGAAACTGACGCTTCCCGAGCCCTATATTGTAAACGATGATGCGACGTATACCAAAGACGTCTCGCTTCATTCGGGAGAATACTTTGTCATGGGCGATAATCGCCCCAACAGCTCTGACAGCCGCGTCTGGGGACCACTGCCGAAAAAAGATATCATCGGTCGCGTCGATTTACGACTCCTGCCAATCAAGGAGAGCGGCTTCTTCCCGGGTGCTGCATCTTATGCTGCCGCAAGCTCGAGCACGGCAACTCTTGCGACACCATGATGCGCGATGTTATTCCGGCAGAAGAATTGTTGCAGGAAGCACATATAGTCGGTCAATATTACGGCTTCACACCGCTTTCAGTTTTTGCCGAAAAGTCGCGCGGCACTGCGCACAAAAATAAAGGATATCCGGAGACTCTCGCCGGCGTTACGCTCGATCCGATCGCCGAGACAGTCGTGAGCTTCTTAAAACAATGTCGGAACATCGGGTGCGTGCCTTCTCCGCGCCAACCGCTCTTTCTTTGGCATACGAACATTACGCCGGGCCGTCCTGTTCAGAAAAAAGCAATCATACAATTCCATGCACTTGGTACGGATCGCGCGCTCACGGATGTCATCATCATCCGCGCGCTCATCGCGCTCACCCGCGACCTCTTCCACGAAGAACCGGTCGTCCGCATCAATTCGATGGGAGATAAGGAGACCCGCGCGCGCTACGCGCGCGAGCTCGGAAATTTTTTCAAGAAACGCGCCGAAACACTTCCTGAAGAGTACGCCACCTGCGCCAAGCGCGATATACTCGAGGCCGCCGAACTCGCGATAGCGCATGAATATGCGGACGACCTGCCAGCGCCGACCGAGCATCTTTCGGATGCGAGCCGCAGGCGCTTTGAAGATCTGCTCGAATATCTCGAGACGACTGAAACGCCGTATGAACTCGCGCACACTCTTATCAACCGCGGTACGGTTTGGAATGATACCTGCTTTGAACTTCTAATCGGTGGACGCCGTGTCGTATGGGGTTCGCGTTATAATGATCTCATGCGCCACTTCTTCCCCAGCACGCCTCTGAGTGCGACCTGCGCGGTGTTCCAGACGGCCAGCGAAGGGAAGATAGTAAAAAAGGCTCCGTCTACGCGATTGCGTTTCTCCTTCGTCCATATCGGCGGCGAGGCGAAGAGGCTCTCCATTCGCCTCGCAGAAGAATTCAGAAAAGCGCATGTTCCGCTCACCCAAAATATCGGCGTCGAATCACTGACCGAACAAATACTCCTCGCCGAGCGGCGCAATAGTCCCTATCTTCTTATTATGGGACGCAAGGAAGCGCTGGAGGGTTCTGCTATTTTGCGTAACCGGCAGACGCAGGAAGAAACTATCCTACCGCTTGTGAGTCTCATCGAGCGTTTGAAGGCGGTAGTCTGAAGAACGAAAAGATTCATAGACAACGCCAGCCCTCGTGTGCTAGACTCCTTATGTAATGACAGCAGGCACACGAGTTGAAGTCCGACGCGGTAAGAACGAAAGTTCTACCGCGCTCATTCGCCGCTTCACCCGTCGCGCACAAGGCCTCGGCCTTGTGCGCGAGATGCGTGATCGCCGTTACTGGCAGCGCACCACATCAAAAGGAGTTGGCCACAAACGCGCCCTTATTTCCAAGGTGCGCCGCGAGAAGTACAACGAGCTTGTGAAGCTCGGAAAGATAGATCCGGCCGCCCGCAAAAACACCCGCGGCAAGAGTGGTAAGCATTAGACGAATGTCGACTGTTTCTATAAAAAATCTCACGCGGCGTTCTATCGCTCAGCGTGCCGTGTTTTCCTCAATCGCGAACGAGATACTCCATAATTGGGACATCTCGCTTGTCTTTGTCAGTCCGGCGAGGGCGCGCGCACTCAATTTCAAGCTCCGCAAAAAGACCTACACGCCGAATGTCTTGTCATATGAGCTCGGGCCTCATAGTGGCGAGATTATTATTTGTCCCCGCGAAGCAGAGAAACAAGCTCCCCTTTTTTGCCTGGAGCCTAGTGCCTATTGCCTGTATTTATTTATCCACGGGTTGTTGCATTTAAAAGGATGGGCACATGGTGATACGATGGAACGATGCGAGAAGAAACTACTGCTGAAATTCAATAAAAATATCGCATTCCCTTTACTACATGAAACGACGCATCGCCACCGGCATCGACATCGGCACGTACCAAGTAAAAATGGTCGTCGTCGAGGAGCTCTCTGACAAACGCAGAGGGCGGCAGTTGCGTATTCTCGGCACCGGCCTCGCCGAATCGAAGGGCTTGCGCCACGGTTATATCATCAATAAGGAAGAAGTCTCCGCGAGCATCCGCGAGGCGAAACGGCAAGTTGAATCGGTCGCGCGTATCCCGCTCCGCGCTGGCTTCCTCGCTGTCGGTGGCATCTCGCTCGACGAAGCGCACGCAACCGGCTTCACCATTATCTCGCGCGCCGATCAAGAAATAACGACACTCGATCTCGAAAAAGCAGGGAGATCGGCGCGCGAGGCGGCAGCGCCAGGATTTCTGAATCGGCATGTTTTGCATAGCATCCCAATCGAATATCGTATCGATGGCGCGAAGGTGCTTGGCGACCCTTTCGGTATGAAGGGCGTCCGCCTCGAAGTCGATTATCTCTTTGTTACCTGCCTCGCCCAGCATGAAGAGGCGCTTGCAGGAGCGGTTGAGGATGCGGATATTGAAGTTATCGATCAGATGGCTTCTCCACTCGCTGGTTCCTACGTGCTCCTCGATGGCGACCAGAAAATGAAAGGATGCGTACTCGCGGATATCGGCGCAGAAACAGTTTCAATCGTCGTGTACGATGAAAATATTCCCATATCGGTCAAGGTGTTCCCTATGGGCTCGAGCCATATTACGGACGATATTGCGCTCGGTTTCCGTATTTCGCTCGAAGAAGCGGAGCGCGTGAAGCTTGGGCGTTTGTCGGGAGCAATGTACTCGCGCAAGAAAATAGACGATCTTATCGCGAGCCGTCTCGTTACTATGTTTACTCTCATCGATAAACATCTGAAATCGCTGAATCGCCGAGGTCCTTTGCCGGCCGGAATTATTATTTCTGGCGGCGGTGCGGGGGTCGGTTCCATCAGCGACATTGCGAGAGGATCTCTGAAACTGCCCGCGCGTCTCGCGGAATTGCGCATATCCGCTGATACCAAAATTCGCGATGCGACATGGGCCGTCGCCTATGGTCTCGCGCTGTGGGGACTTACGGGCGACACGAACACACAGAAAAAAAACCTGTTGGCTTCCTTCAGAAAATTTTTCCAGCAATTCTTGCCATAAATAATAAGTCACATGCATACATTGTCAATATTTGCATCCGCTATGGTTCTGCTATGATGGCAGGAACGAACCCTTTATATGTCAAAGCGCGTTGAGCCAGAAGTCGAGACATTCGCACGGATCCGTGTGGTCGGCGTCGGCGGATCCGGAAAAAATGCGATCAACCACATGATTGAGTCGAAGGTTCGTGGCGTTGAATTCATCGCAGTAAATTCGGATGCCCAAGACCTCCACCGCTCGCTCGCCAGGCGTAAGATACATGTCGGCAAGAATCTTACGCGCGGACTCGGTACCGGCATGGACCCCGAGCTCGGAAAGCGCGCGGCTGAAGAGACGCGACAGGAGATTCAGGAGGCGCTCTCCGGGAGCGATATGGTATTTATCACCTGCGGCATGGGCGGCGGCACCGGCACCGGCGCCTCCCCCATCATTGCGAAGATAGCGAAAGAAGTCGGCGCGCTCGTCATCGCGGTCGTAACAAAGCCTTTCTCCTTTGAAGGAGCGCAGCGGAAAAACATCGCCGATCGCGGTCTTGCTGAACTCAAGAAAGAAGTTGATGCGTTCATCATCATTCCGAACGACAAGTTGCTCGCCATCGTCGATATGCACACGTCGGCGAAAAATGCCTTCGCTATGTGCGATGAGATCCTACGTCAAGCGGTCGAAGGCGTTTCTGATATAATCACGACCCCGGGCGATATCAATACCGATTTTAATGATATTAAGGCGATTATGGAAGGCGCCGGCCCGGCCCTGATGGGCATCGGCGCCGCCGATGGGGACGACCGAGCCAAGGAAGCCGCCAAACAAGCCGTCAATTCACCGCTTCTCGACGTTTCGATCAGCGGCGCGAAGGGCGTTCTCTTTGTCGTTGCCGGTTCTGACGACCTTGGCATCATAGAGGTGCAGGAAGCCGCCAAGGTCATCAACGAGTCCGTCGATAAGAATGCAAAGATTATTTTCGGCATCATGCGCGATGAGAAGTTGAAGAAGGGTCAGATTCGCATTATCGTCATCGCGACCGGTTTCCCGGATACTGCGATGCATATTTTAAATGCAGGTTCTGAGCGTTCACTATTCGCTATACCGGCAGAAAAGCGCGATGAAGAGCGTGGGCGTATTTATCATGAAATTTTGAAGCGTGATGAAAAAGTAGGTGAAAAGGAAAAAGGGAAGCACGCTACCGAAGCGGAAATTATAAAACCGATCGAGAAGGAAGAGCCAATAGTAACCGCAATGCCACACAAGCGTGAAGACGCTCCGATAGTGCCGGAAGACGACGAAGCGTGGGGCGCGATTCCTGCCTTTTTGCGAAGACATAAGAAATAAAAGGATCAAAGAACCCAAGAGCCAAAGGGTCAAAAATTATAAAGCGACAAAACTCCTAAGATTCAGACTTGCGGAGACGGAACACGAACCTGCCGCCCGGACTCTACTTGATGCCGGGACCCGCCCAAAGGGCGTCCAGCCACAAACCGCCGTCGTCGCGTACCAGCTCGAAGACGAACGGGCTGCCGTCAGAGTCGGTGATCTGCTTCATGCCCATGTAAATCCATTCATTTAAAGGTTGGTTGCGATACTTCAAGCGATAATTGGGACCTGTATCAGCCAGACACAATTCCAATCCGAGAATTTGAGCTCGCTCATAAATTTGATCAGTGGTGGCACTGCTTTTGAATCCGAGATCAGCGACGGTAAGTCTGATGAGTGTCGCTTCCTCCGGATTTTTGCCCGGTACGAATTCTCTGTTCTTAAGCATTGATTTTGCGTAGTTGGAAATGTTGATGCCTGCCGCTTCCATTTCGGATATTAATTGCTCGGCGGACTTGCCTCCTATTTCGACATTCTCTCTGCGGATTTTCTTTTCGGGAAACGATGTATAAACGTGTTCAAGATTCTCCGGCAGTTTTTGGAATATGCCCGGCTCAAGTTGTCCGACGTACGCTTTGGTGTTTCCATTTATTTGGCTCGGCACGTGAGCGATTTGTTCTCTGACGCATTCAAAAATGACGAGCATATCCTCCTCGGTATTTCTTCCTT
>PFPP01000012.1 GCA_002793115.1 Candidatus Kaiserbacteria bacterium CG_4_10_14_0_2_um_filter_50_16 | reverse complement strand
TCCCGCGACCGAAGGGAGCGGACGAGGCGCGCAGATTAGTCCTCGTTCGGATTGTTTTGGAAAAAAGTTCGGATTTTGTTCAGGAGACACAGCCCAGAAAGAAACCTGTGTCTAACTACTTTAGTTAAAATCAACATGAGCAAAAATCCGTTTGTAAATGCACTAGCGGCAATGGCGTATATCACTGTCGTCGCATCGGTGTTATATTACGGGTCGAAAGCGATTACTCCTGTAGACGGCGTTATAATCCCCATCTCCTTTCTGTCGTTGTTTGTCCTTTCCGCGGCTTTAATGGGATACTTTTCCCTGTACCAGCCCATACAACTCTTCCTTGCAGACAGGCAAAAAGAAGCGACATGGCTTTTCTTAACGACGGTGGCAATCTTCGCTTGCATCACCGGAGCGATGGTTCTCATATTATTACATGATAGTATTACCATATGAACAATAACCAATCCGTTCCAATGGGTTTCTGGCCGCGGCATATATCATGGCTTACAGTCGTACTCGCGATTCTTACTATTGGCACCTTCCTCGCTATTTCTGGTCCTGGTGTGCGATACATAACACCAATGATGGAGATAGGAGGTGGGATAAGGGAATCCGCGGATAGTTCAGGTAAGGACTCGAGTATATATTATCCCTACCAATATCCAAACCCCGATGTCCCCGTGACCGACACGCGGGAGTTTTTGAAGATATATTACAACGCATCTATGCTCTCCCGCGACGTGCAGAGTCTCACGCGCCGCGTTGAGACGACGGTACGCGGATACGGTGGCCGTCTCGATCAAGAATCAAATTCTCCACTTTACGGCTTCGTGAGCTTCGTGGTGTCCCAGAGCAAATATAATGCATTCCGCGCCGAGCTCGAGAATCTCGTGGACAGCCGGTTCCTCACGGTCAACATTTCGTCCCAGAATCTTCTGTCGCAAAAGGTAAGCATCGAAGAGCAACAAAAGCAGGCTGACACCTCGCTTTCAGATTACAAGACTGTCCGCCAAAAAATCATCAATGCTCATGCGAGCGCAATACAGTCGCTCCAATCGAAGATAGATGCAGAAGGAACAACAGAGAGTGACAAAGCACTGCTTAGGCAACAGCTCGCGAGCGAGAACGCATCATATGCCGTGCAATTGAAAAATGTAGACGCAAATATAAAATATGCGCAGGACTGGCAGAAGGCCGTGCAGACGCAGGACCAGACATTGCTTGACAACGTCGCGACGGTGGCCGGCACGGTCTCTATCCGATGGATAAGTCTTTGGGACATGGCCCAGCTCTACCTGCCGGGTTATTGGATCCCGACCATCTTTGCCGCGCTCACACTCCTCTCATTTTTTCGAGATCGCCGTCGTTCAACTATCTCGGCCACTGATGCGGTTTAGTAACACATGACAAAAATGTCGCGAGGTGCGTGGATAGGCGTTTGCGCACTTGCACTTGTTTACATCTTCGGCTTCACAAACATATTCGCGACAGAATATCACTCCGCGACTACCGATACGTCGGAGCGTTTTATCCCACTACCGGAGCTGGATAAGGCCGACTACGATGCGCGGCTTCTCGCGCTCGCGCATGTAAGCACCACCACAGGAAGTCAAACTTCACGTTCAACTTCCGGAAGTCTGACTTCCACGACGACGCTCGCAACATCCACGCAGCGGATTTGGCCGGTAAAAACAGTGTATCCCAATGCGGACGCCATTCTGCCGTTCAGGCGCGTCGTCGCCTATTATGGGAACTTTTACTCGAAACAAATGGGTATCCTCGGTGAATATCCTACAGATCGAGTACTCTCTATGCTCTCGAGTACGACGGCCGAGTGGGCCGTTGCAGACCCGGCAACACCGGTAGTTCCGGCTATTCACTACATCGCGGTCGTTGCGCAGGCGAGCGCGGGCAAAGAAGGGAAGTACATCCTCCGGATGCCAGACGACCAAATCGAACATGCGCTCGATATGGCGAAACAAATTCACGGGCTCTTATTTCTCGATGTACAGGTGGGGATGAGCACACTCGAGCGCGAATTGCCTCTGCTCGAGAAGTATCTCCGGATGCCGCAGGTGCATCTCGCCATCGATCCGGAGTTATCGATGAAATATGGGAATCCGCCCGGTACTGTCATCGGCACTTTTGATGCGACTGACATAAACTATGCCGCAGAATATCTTGCGGGCCTCGTAGATACTTATTACCTACCACCAAAGATTCTTGTCGTGCATCGCTTCACACAAGCGATGGTGACCAATTATAAAAAGATACAGACACTGCCAGAGGTCGAGATTGTAATGGATATGGACGGCTTCGGGTCTAAAGAATTGAAGATGGGAACGTATACGCTGGTCATATACCCGGAGCCGGTGCAATTTACCGGCATCAAGCTTTTTTATAAAAACGACACCAAGCCGCCCTCTACCGGCATATTATCGCCGCAAGAGGTCTTAGATCTCACCCCCGCACCGATTTATATTCAATATCAGTAGTTGCACATAGACACGGTGTGGTATCATCTCCTGCATATGAACACAAATGAAAACAATAAATTCTTACCAGTGGCAGTCATAGTTGCCGGGCTTTTTATCGCGGGTGCGGTCGTTTGGAACGGACAGAATCCCGCCGCTCCATCAGATGGAACAGCTCAAGCGCCGAAGGTGAATGTTAAAGACGTTAAGATTGATGGCGACCCATTTATCGGGCGTGCAGATGCACCGATCACCATCATCTCGTGGAGCGACTTCCAATGCCCGTACTGCAAGAAATTTGAGTTCGAAACGTTGCCTGGAATCATTGAGAATTATGTAGACACTGGGAAGGTGAAGGTCGTATTTATGGACTTCACATTCCTTGGCAGTGATTCAATCGATGCAGCTCTGTATAACCGTTCTGTGTGGAAGCTCTATCCTGAACAGTACTTCGCGTGGAGAACCGCGATGTTTACCGCCCAAGATGATGAAGGTGACCAGGGCTTCGGGGATGCCGCGTCAATTGATAAGCTCAATACAGCCATTTCGGGCATCGATGCAGAAAAAGTTTCTGCTGATGTGAAGGCGAACACGAACGCGTATCAGAAAGAAGTAAATGCCGATAAAGCCGAAGCACAAAAAGTCGGCGTAAATTCAACACCCTCATCTATTATCGGTACGCAAGTTGTCGCTAGCGCGTATCCGTTCGAGTATTTCAAACCGTTGATTGATGAATTGTTGAAATAATTCATTCTCCGATCAGAATGAATATTGTTCTTATCGCTCTCTTCGCTTCGGTCGCCACCTTCATCGGCGGTTCGTTTGCGCTCCGATTCCGCGATAAGCTACACCTCATTCTCGGCTTCTCGGCCGGCGCGGTCGCGGGCGTCGCACTCTTCGATCTCTTGCCAGAAGCTATAAATCTCGGTACCGCCTACCATTCTGCCGCGACTATCGCGCTCTTCATCGCGCTCGGTTTCTTCGGTTACTTCATCCTCGACCGGCTTATTCTACTCCACATGAATGAAGGAGAAGGCGAGACACATACGCCGCAAGGCTCCTTTGCCGCTCTCACGCTCTCGGCGCACAGCTTTCTCGACGGTATCGCGATCGGCGTCGGCTTTCAGACCTCCGCCGCTGTCGGCATTGTCGTTACCGCCGCTGTGCTGGCACACGACTTCTCGGACGGCATCAATACGGTAAACCTCGTCCTACGTAATAGCGAAACCGCCAATTGGCGGGTGGCATTCAACTGGCTCCTTGTGGACGCCGCGGCGCCGGTATTCGGCGCCACCTCCACATTATTGAGGCATATGGAGATGGAGATGTTATTCTTTTGTGTGGAACCAGGAATTCATTAGAAATTACCGGATCTTATCTTATATTTGATGGAGGACTTAATAGACAATTAATTGTTGATGGGTCTACACAATCTGGTGGGGGAGAACATCTTATTTATCCTTATGGACCTTCAACTGAATATGTAACTTTGTCAAGATTAGTAGCAAGAGATAATGGGAAACTTAAGTCAAGGGCAATAGCAGATGAGGATTGGAGTACAGTTTCTGTTGCAGGTTATGGAAATTATTTAAAAATATATAATTCAGAAGTTTATGGTTCATATGCTGCTGGTATTTATGGAGGTATGGGGGATTATCAAGAGGTAAAAAATAATATAGTGCATGATAATTGTGGGGTGGGAATACAATATAATCCTCATGATACTAATGCTGATTATAAAGGCAAGACCATTGCATCAAGTGATGAGATAACAATTTCAGGAAATCTTGTATATAATAATGGGCATTGCTGGACTGATGAGATTAGACCAGGAATTACAATTTTGTCAAATATAAATACTCTTTATGATATTTATGTATATAATAATATAATATGGGGGAATAAGGCAGCAGGAATAGAAACTTCTAATTACAACAATATAAGAGCAAGGATTTATGGAAACACAATATTTAATAATACTGATTTTGGATTATTAATTAAAACTGAAGATATCATAATTAAAAATAACATTATTTACGGAAATGGCCCTTCTGGAAGTGCTGATTTTAGCATCTCTGCATATAACAACAGGATTAATTATTCAAGTATTGATTTTAAAAATAATCTTGTAGGAACTTTAAAAAATACACATAGTGATTTGTCACAATTTGCAATTGGGAATATTATAGTAACAAATCCTCAATTTATTTCAACAAATTCTGTATCTTCTGATTATCTAAAATTTTCTTCAACAAGTCCAGCAATAGACTCTGGGACATCAATTCCATTAGTAACAACAGATTTTTTCGGCACCCCAAGACCTCAAGGCACCGGCTACGACATCGGCGCGTATGAATATCCAGCGGGAGGCGGAGGCGACACCACGCCGCCGTCCGCGCCGACAGGAGTGATGGTAATATAATAACAGCTATGAAACT
>PFPP01000017.1 GCA_002793115.1 Candidatus Kaiserbacteria bacterium CG_4_10_14_0_2_um_filter_50_16 | reverse complement strand
GCACTGCGCGAAGCGCGGCGAGACCGTGCTCAAAAGGATCTTGCGCCGAAACGACTTCGATGCCATACTCGCCAATGATAGCGTGCGCTCGTCGAGTGAGCACATGCACACGGAACATCTTCCATGTATGCACCGGATGTAAAAAGAGGTTCCCTTCTTGCCTGTCGCAGGCGCCTTTACTCGCAAGGGAGAGAATATGTAATTCTCCTATCGCTAAGGCATATGTGTGCATGCGGGCGCGCACATCGCTCGCTGAATCGAATATCGTCGGGTCGTTGGATATGAATAAGACTTTCATAGCGATTTAAGAAGCTGTGCGGTCCCATCAAGCATACGTGAAAGCGAAAAATTATCCATACACTTTTGCGCAGCAAAAGCACGTTCTCGAGCCGCGCCGGGATTATGTGCGACGATTGTAAGTGCCTCCAGAAGAGAAGCATCGTCTCCGGGAGGTATGAGGAGACCGGTCTTTTCGTGCATGATGAGTGTCTTATTCCCACCTGTATTTGTCGCTATAACGGGCGTTCCAAGCATCATTGCCTCAATAAGCATATGAGAGAGTCCTTCATAGTGTGAATTCAACACAAAGACGTCGGCTGCCTTTATCCATCCGAGTACTTCACCGCGTGGAAGTCCGGAGGCGATAAACACTCGCCAATTCGTATGCCCTTGCGCAACACGCTCAATTGCTTCAAAACCTTTCCATGAAACGCGTCTGCCCCCTGAAACGATAAGATATTCTCCATCATCTTTCTGGTGCGTTGGTATGAGTGCAGGAAGCTCTATCCCGTTATAAATTACATGGATTTTTTCTTTCTGGATTCCCCATGTCGTAACAATGTCCTTCAGATATTCGCTTGGAACGATTACATGCGTGGCGCTTCGCGCTACGCAGGTTTGTATTCGTCGCAGTACTCGTACTGGAAATGGCACATTCTTTATCTTCACAAACTCATCAAGATTTTGTGTAACGCCGAATCTCTGCTGTCCCTGCTCCCATGCGTAATCGCCGACTATTTTTACTATGTATGGTTTCTCCGCTTTCTTCGCCGCATACATCGCTGGCAGTCCGACAGAAACTGGATCAAGTGCAAGAATCACATCCGCGCTTCGCGCAGAGCGCAATACATGACGATAATACACATAATGACGAAGGAATTTTGGCAAATACTTAACACTACTAAACTTAATTAACTCAACCTCAATGCCTTTCTCCGGTAATCCCTCATATAAAAGCTCCGCATATGTCGCCGGCCCACCAATCTCGGGCGGATACAAGGGCGTGGCAATGACGATTTTCATAGATACATTTTAACGTTTTCCCTTCGTGTGTTTCTTAAGCCATGTGACTATTGTTGGCATTTCAATAATCTATCCTGCAGATGCGTCAAGTCGGTCGAAGAGTATTTTAATCTCCTTGGCGATGAGATTCCAATCGTATTTCTCAGACACCATCTTCTTGGCAATCGCAGTCACGCGCGCGACCTGTTCTGGATGTGCAAGAATATCTTTCACTGCTTCGGCAATTTGCTTCGGCGAGTCGTGATCAACCACCCAGCCGGTCGTTTCTTTGTCGGGATTGCGTTTTGCGTCAAAGATGAAGTCAGCGATACCCCCCTCCTGCGTCGCGATGATGGGCAGTCCGACCGCCATCGCTTCGATAAAAGAAATACCCATACCCTCCGAGCGCGAGGGGCGTATGAAGATATGACACTTGCTAAGTTCTCTTGGTAATTCTGAATGATCAATGTAGCCACTGAATTTTACGCGCGCACCAACGCCAAGTTCGTGAGCGAGTCGTTGTAATACAAGTCTTTCAGGACCAATCCCGTAGATTCTGAAATATATGTTATCTGGGAGAAGAGGCAGCGCACGAATCACGTCATCAAGCGCATTTTTATGCACAAGACGAGAGGCGGTTACGAGCATTATGTGATTAGAATCTTCTTTTAACGGGAAGACTGACGTGAAGCGCGCGATGTCCACTCCGTTTGGAATCAGCAAGGCCTCGCCTTGATATCCAATGCGGTGCGCCCACTGCGCAAGATGGATTGAGATTGCTTGCACGGCAGATGCATTTTTAAAACCAGTGGAAAGAAGTGGCCGAAATGGAAGGATAAACCATCGATTGAAGGTGTGCTCAAATGGGTCGCCTTCCTGAAGAGTAAGGAGATAGGGTATGCGGACGCCGAGAAATCCCAGGAGGACGATCGGGAAAAGCATGTAACTCATCATCGCCCAAAACGAATCGAAACTAAGTGCCCGATGCATCAAGCGCGCCTCATACGCTGCGCGTGGCACAAACAGAATTTTTGAAAGATACGAACCACTGTTCCCTATTCGGTGTACAAAAATATTTCCAATTTTTTCTTCCCTTGCCGCCCTACCGAAATTAAGGGTGAACATGTGGAATTCGATGTCCGGAATACGGTCGGTAATCTCCTTGAGCGCGACTTCAGCGCCGCCGACCTGTGGATAATACGCGAGTGAGAAAATGAGAATTCTTTTTTTAGGCATTACATTAGAGGAATATGAACGCGCTAGCCGCCAGCGCCACGACCCCGATAAAACCGAGCGTCCAAGAAGATTTAAAAATACCGGTGGCACCTGTTTGAGGAGATGTTTTAGGTGAATCAGGCAATGCCGCCCCCGCGGCGGCGAGCTCTGTCGCCGCTGCGGGGGCTAGTACTGCTTCATCATTTTTTTGAATGTTCGTTTTTGTACTGATAATTGGTTCGATCGTCTGTGTTTGTTTATAACCGACAATGGCCGGAGAAGGTTGCATTGATGCATTCATCTGTGATGACGCGGTGTTTGCCGGATATGTAGCCGCTACTTCCCCGCTTGGATAGAGAAGGGATGCCGTATTGGATATTGGAAGTTGAATTATCTGTGATGGGAATAGTATTGTGCGGCCGGAGAGAATCTGCGTATCTGTGGGAATTTTAAATTCTTTTCCACCAGCCGATAGGCGCCACAGTGAGAGGTCAAGTGTGCGTGAACTATTGTTCGTGAGAGCGATACCGCGAGCGGATACCGAAGCGATTTTTATGCTGGCATCTTTCACGGTCACGATATTCTCGACGAGCATATCACCGCCATCGGAGGTTGTAGCGTGTACGACGACGATATATTCGCCAGGATCGTAATACGCGTGAAAGACGCTCGCGCCGGTCCTTTTCATTCCGTCGCCGAACGACCACGTTACAAAGGCATCGTCGCGCTTATTCCCTTTGCTGTCATACACAGTAGCGGTGAAAGCAGTGTCCGCACCGGCAGATATCGTGCGAGCACCGCCGGTAATGATGCGAAGTGTCGGTATGGGCAGATATTCTGCTGGTCCAACGCTTGAAGAGTGTGCTATCGCGTCTTGTACTGTGCTTGTACTTGTTGAATCAGAAGGCGTGCTGGTAGGAGTGGAGCTTGCTGTTTGGTCTGTACCTGAATCTGGAACATCGGCGTCGCCGACTGTGATGAGCGGCGCGATATCGGCATAGTTACTGCCAGAACCGATGCCGCTTACTTTCTGGAGGCCTTGGATGCTCGTGAACGGCCCGTTCTGTGTACGGTAATCGATGATTCTTTGCGCCAATGTTTGTCCGATATGTGGAAGACTCTCGAGCGCTGTTAGGTCGGCCGTGTTGATATTGATGAGCGTCGTGGCCTGCACGAATGCAGGTAGGAGTATTGCTAATGCGAGCAGACAGGCAATGCGCATAAGGGATTATTATATATCGCCTTTGAACACTTTCCGCAATGCATCTTCAGAGACTTCAAATGGCTGTTTCCTATTCTTATTTTTTTCAAGCACT
>PFPP01000011.1 GCA_002793115.1 Candidatus Kaiserbacteria bacterium CG_4_10_14_0_2_um_filter_50_16 | reverse complement strand
CTCACCGGCAAGCATGCTTTCTAGGTAATGAATTGGTATGTGTAATGCTCCATTATATTTCTCCTTCGCGTTCACGTGTAGCTTTTGACCATCAATAAGACTCACTACATTATACAATGTCGTTATGCTCTCGCTCAAGGAACAGCAGCGCAGACTCTCACTCGAAGAGGAAATAAAACTCGCAGTGCGTGATATTTCAGCGATGCTCTTCACGAGATGTGGGATGTGCGTTTTGGTCTCATTGGATCTAAATAATTTCTCACCATTTTGGTGTATAGAAAAGGAATGATACTATAAATTCCTATGCATTCCGAAAAGAAAAAACCTGCGCGGATGTGGCCCGTGCTCCGCGCGTATAGTAAAGTCACATTCGCGTATCCGTGGCTCTTAGTCGTTGCAATTGTCGCGGCCATAACTATTGAGGTGGCTGGAGTCGTCGCACCGCTCTACCTGCGCCAATTCATCGACATTCTCTCGGGAGGCACGCCTTCTTTACAATCAGTACAGTCGTTATTCTTCGTCCTTCTATTATTCGTGGCGGCAAATTTCGTCGGTTGGCTCGGTCAGCGGATGTGTATGGCGTCGGTTGCTCGGCTCGAAGCTAAGGCGATGGTCGATCTGTATCAAAATGCTTTTGAATATCTGATCGGGCACGCGCACGAATTCTTCATTTCAAGCTTTACCGGCACGCTCACGCGTCGCGTGACGCGTTACGCGCGCTCCTTTGAGCAGGTGTTCGACAACATCATATTCAATTTCTTCTCGACATTCTTATTTGCCATTGGTATTATCGGCGTCCTCTCTCTGCGCAGTGTGTTGCTCGGCGCAGGGCTTTTCGTATGGACGGTCGTGTTTGTGTATTTGCAATTCCGCATGATGCGCTCGCTCCAGCCACTCCGCACCGCGCGAACCGAGGAGGACAGCAGAGTAACCGGCTTCCTCTCCGACGCGGTACTCAATCATTCGACGATAACCGCCTTTGCCACCGCTCGATATGAGAACTCGCAATTTAAGAAAACAATCGCTCGCTGGTATGCAGCGACGCGAAAGGTCTGGGACACCGATACCTGGATCTTTGGCGTGCAAGGACTTCTCGCCATCGGGATCGAGATAACGCTCCTCGCTGGCGCCGTTCTGCTTTGGCAACGCGGGGTAGTAACCGTCGGCGATTTCGTGCTCATTCAGGTCTATATTATCGGTCTTATGGATCGCATCTGGGGCATCGGGCGGAATATGCGCCAGATCTATGATGCCTTTGCCGACGCGACCGAGATGCTCGATATTATGGAATTGCCACATGGTATTCAAGATGCACCGAACGCGAAGCCGCTTATCGTGACAGATGATGTGATTACGTTCGATCAGGTGTGCTTCGGATACCGCGACGGCAGTATAGTGCTGAACGATTTCAATCTCGCCATACAACCGCACGAGAAGATTGCGCTTATCGGCTCATCAGGGGAGGGGAAGACGACGATCGCAAAACTTCTCCTCCGTCTCTACGAAGTCAACAATGGCACTATCAGTATTGATGGGCAGGACATCTCGCGTGTCACGCAGGAGAGCCTGCGTTCTGCAATCGCATTTGTTCCGCAGGAACCGATGCTTTTCCACCGTTCGCTTCTCGACAATATCCGCTATGGTCGACAGAACGCAACTGATGAAGAGGTTATTGAAGCGGCGAAGCAAGCGCATTGTTACGAATTCATCAGCCGTTATGTTGAAGGGTTCAAAACAATGGTCGGCGAACGTGGAGTGAAGCTCTCGGGCGGCGAGCGACAGAGGGTCGCTATCGCACGCGCCATTCTGAAGGATGCGCCAATTCTCGTACTCGACGAAGCAACTTCGAGCTTGGATTCTGAATCCGAACGGCTTATACAAGACGCGCTCCTTCTGCTGATGGAAGGGAAGACGGTAATCGTCATCGCTCACCGTCTCTCGACAGTGATGCACATGGACCGCCTTATCGTGATGGAACAGGGCGCGGTTGTTCTCTCAGGCACGCACGACGAACTCCTCGCGCACGAAAGCAACCTTTATAAAAAACTCTGGGAGATACAGGCGGGCGGATTTATCCATGCGGATTAGCATGTTTATGTTAGTGTTTTTATAGAGCTGACGTAAGCATTGCTCGTACTCTTTCGTTCAGCTCGCTCGGAGAACACAAATATCCGAGGATGCACATTTGTGTTTCCTCGCTCGCTGACATAGCTCAGGTAGTTAGAGCATGGCACTCATAAAGCCAAGGTCGAAGGTGCAAGTCCTTCTGTCAGCACAGTTCGTTCTTGTCATGGAATCTCCCTGTGCATAAGTCGGTTAGCATAATGCGCTGTCACGAGGTATACTTACTTATAAGTATGCCAATGCATCGCGCGATCAATAAAAATTTCTTCAAAAAATGGACTTCTGAAATGGCCTATATTGTAGGATTTTTTGCAGCAGATGGGTATATGTCTTTCAACAAAAGAGGCGCTCATTTTTGGAATATTCAAATAACAGACAGAGACATTCTTGAAGGAATCAAAAAAGCTGTTCAGTCCGAGCACAAAATAAGTGTTAGAAACAGAAGAAAGACAAATGAACAAACAATGTATCGTTTGCAGATAGGAAGCAAAGAAATGTGCAATGACCTTTTAAAATTAGGATTTACGCCAAATAAAACCAAAAGTCTCACTGTCCCGCATGTTCCTAGAAAGTATTTTGCACATTTTGTGAGAGGCTATTTTGATGGAGATGGGAATGTATGGCTCGGATATGTACATAAAGATAGGAAATCAAGATTATTTACCATTCGGACGGTGTTTACCTCATGTTCTTATGAATTTTTAGATGCGATACGAGAGCAACTAGAGTCATTCAATATACACAAAGGGGTTCTTTCAAAAGGAAAGGGAAATTATTATCGCCTTACCTACAGCGTCAATAATTCTTTGAAACTGGGCGATTTTATGTATAATCATAAGATCCCTGTTCCAGAAGGTCTTTTCCTTGAAAAGAAGAGGAAGAGGTTTAGGGAATTTGTGAAATTGCGGTCGTAGCTTAGCTGGTCTAAAGCGCCACCTTGTCACGGTGGAGATCGTGGGTTCAAATCCCATCGACCGCGCAATGAAACTCGCTCACCCGACGTATCAGCAATTACTGAAGGATGTTCCAAATATCAAAAAATACTTTACAGTTGAGCTGTTAAACGTGCCCGGTGAGAAACATAAATTAATAAAATGTATAAAACATATTTTTGCCGACGCTCCTTTATTGATGATTATGGCC
The DNA here is from genome assembly GCA_002793115.1 of Candidatus Kaiserbacteria bacterium CG_4_10_14_0_2_um_filter_50_16. Classification (GTDB taxonomy): domain Bacteria; phylum Patescibacteriota; class Minisyncoccia; order Phycocordibacterales; family Phycocordibacteraceae; genus C7867-001. The sequence continues at coordinate 836 of PFPP01000011.1, read as the reverse complement.
GGCTGTCATGGCGAAGAGCCGGCCCCGCCGCTCGCGTTCTTTAAAAATTATCAGCGCATTGCAGAGGCCGCAGAGACACATCGCGTGAATCTGGTTTTGTATCCGCTGGTAAATCCATGGGGATTCAGCAGAAATAAGCGCCTCAATCGTCTTGGTTTTTGGAACTCATTAATCTGTCGCGCTAGATCTTTTTATACTCGGCCGTAGCGGTCTTCGAGGCGGTGGATGTCACCCTCGTCGAAATCGCCGAATGTTATCTCGAGGAATGAGAGTCCGCTCGGTCCTCCAGTGACGCGATGCTCCGTCTGTCGCGGAACGAAGAATGTATCGCCCTCATGCGCGTCATTATCATTCTCGCCGACGTGCACTACACCGGAGCCCTTCAGCATCCGCCAGAATTCGTCGCGATGCTCGTGTGTCTGTAAGCTAAACATTTCGCCGGCATTGACGGTAATAATCTTCACCGTCGTTTTCTCATTGAGCGTGAAGCGCTCAAAGTTTCCCCACGGGCGTTCTTCTTTTTCGTAATGTGAGAGTCCTTCCATTGGGGAAGTATACCAAAAATTGAAAGAATGAAGAAATTCGGCTAGTATGCGTGAGTGCGATACTTCATCGTACTGTCGAGTACGAGAAGCCGATGTAGCTCAGATGGTGGAGCAGCGCCATGGTAAGGCGCAGGCCGTCGGTTCGAGTCCGACCATCGGCTCCAGTTTTGTAGAAAAAGATACAGAAGCACCCAGAGCGTGGGATGCGCGGAACGCGTGGTGGCTCTAAATTAAATCGTACGCTCCGAGAGTCGCCCCGCCCCACTGCCTCGCTTCACTCGGCAACCCCGA
>PFPP01000053.1 GCA_002793115.1 Candidatus Kaiserbacteria bacterium CG_4_10_14_0_2_um_filter_50_16 | reverse complement strand
AGAAAATCTTCATTTGTTTAAAAAAGTCGGTTCGAACTTTTTAATTAAAGATCGAACCGTACTTTTTGAGCCACGCTCTGCGTGGCGAACCCTTTTGGATTCAGGACTTTTTGGGGGGAATTCAGAACAGACGGCACTTCGTGCCGACCATATTTTTGGTTCCGAAATCCTTTTCGAAAAATTGCGGAGGCGGAGAGATTCGAACTCTCGGAGGGTTGCCCCTCACACGCTTTCCAAGCGTGCGCACTAGACCGCTATGCGACGCCTCCTGCTTCATGACCCTGTCGAGGGCCCATATACATCATTGTTATAGCAGAAAAAATTGTGTTACGCCTGCTGGGAAAGAAGCGCCTTGATGCGGTCCTGAATCGGCGGATGGGTAGAAAATAATTTTTCTATCCGACTATTCATACTCGCCACACCGCCTCCGGCGGAAAATGGATCGCCGATAAAGAGGTGCGCAGTCGCGAGGTTCGCGCTTCGCATCGGTGCCGGATAGTTGCCGATCTTCTCGAGCGCCGAAGCGAGACCTTTAGGATAACGGGTAAGGAGTGCTCCTGACGCGTCGGCGAGATATTCGCGTCGGCGTGAGATAGCGAGTTGAATAAGCTTCGCGGCCAGAGGCGCGAGCACGATACCGACAATTGCGAGAATCATTATGAGAGCGTTTGCATTTTTGTTATCGCTCCCGCGCCCTCCTCCGCCAAAAGATGACATGCGCAAAAAAATGTTCGCAAGGATGGCGACGAAGCCCGCGAGTACCACTGCAACCGTCATCAGGAGCATGTCGCGATTCTTGATGTGCGAGAGTTCGTGACCGATGACTCCCTCGAGTTCCGATCGTGTCATCAGAGAGAGCAGTCCGGTCGTCGCACACACAACCGCATGGTTCTCATCGCGGCCGGTCGCGAATGCGTTCGGTGCCGGATCATCAATCACATAGAGCTTGGGTTTCGGTAATCCGGCGGTAATCGCGAGATTCTCTGTGACAGTATAAAAATCAAAAAAATCTTCACGTGATGCTAGACGTGCGTGATTTAGAGAGAGCACAAGTTTGTCTGATTCCCAATAGGCATAAAAGTTCGTTGCGAATGCGATAACAACAGCTACATAAAGAATAAGCGGATTGCCATAGTACCATGAGATGGCATACCCGACTGCGATGACGACAATCAAGAATCCGAGCACTAGTGCCCACGTTCTGCGGATGTTACTGGATTGTTGTTCGTAGATCGTGACCATATATTAAAAGATAATGGATAACATGATGATATTAACTCGCGCCGCCACCGCCTCCACCACCGCCACCTCCGGCTCCACCACCGCCACCAGCTCCTCCACTTCCAGCACTTGAAAACGATGAGGCAAGACTTGCACTAAACGAAGAAGTGAACGATGAGAGGGAGGGAGAAAACGATTGACCGCTAAGATTCCCTCCGCCAACAGCATACGCACCGGCACCGTGATACCATGATGGCGCAGGCATGTTTATTGATTCGAATGTTTTCGCCCACTTTTTCTCCACGCCGAAGATAATTGCGTACGGAAGATATTTCTCGAACACATCGGGGTTTAAATTTTGCATCCGATATTTCTCTGCTGTTTCGAGGTAGAGCTTGAACCCAAGCCATTCTTCACGCAAAATCTGACCTTCTTTATTCAGACGCGCATCATGAAGGAAAGAATATATAATGAGAACAGCAAGTATCAAAGAAATCCAAAATGCAATACCCTGGTCGTTTATATATGGAGATATAAATGAAAATGATTGTGGAAACTGTACAACGACAATACCAATGATGATTGCGATAACAATAATCCCCACTCTTTTCTGCTCTACTGAAAAACCAACAGTATATGCTTCTGTATCTGCTTCTGTTTCTTTATAAAGTTTCCTTTTTAATTTCGAAATAGATTTGTAGAATTCCTGTTTTTTTGCATTTCTAGCTTTCTTCATTTCTTTTGTAGAAAATACCCTACCTCCTCCGAAAAGAATGTTGAGGAATTTCTTTTCATAGTCTTCTAGCCCGTCGAGCTTATCTGGCGCTGTTCTTTCCAGTATGTAATTTTTTGGAATAATGGCTCCTTTCATATTTCCGGAGGCACGAATCACTCGATAGACGGCCAGTATGATGACAAGAATTATAGATAACATTGGTAACGTAGTCCAATTTAGTGAACCAGCAAAAATAAATAATACGAGGACGAAGATAAAAAAACCAAGAGGAAGAATGATGAGGAATTTTTGAATAACCTCCATAAAATATGGCTTATCTTCGGTTATTTGCACATACCCCCGCACCGCGAGGTCAACAATTGTCGCCGGCCATGCCTTATCAGTAATTCTTTCTTTCACAATCACTTCAGCCATTGCCGGATGCAGGTTTTCAGGGGGTTCGTACTGTGGAATGACGGTTCCTCGTCCCTGATGATACTTTTCAGTAAAAAACCAGTGGAGAAGCCCGAAGACCAGACTTGCTAACACGATCAAAAACCCCACAATATAACCCCAATGTGTTTTTATAGAATCTGTCCAGTAGGCACTCTTATCCACAATTCCCTTTTCCCATTGCGCAACAATAGTAAGCGCTTCTTGAGGTGCCATATCGAGAGCGGTATAGTGAAGCGTCTTTCTGTCGATGACCGACGAAGCGGCAAGGAGCCATGGTGTATTCCTGGCACGATAGACTCTCGATTCGAGCTTTCCTCCTTCGGGTACTTCCTCGGGAAGCGTCACCTCAACAGAAACGGTTTTCACGGGAACGGTGTAATCTGAAAATATATTCCAATACAGTTCGTCATATTCTTGATAAAAGCCGATCGCTCCGTGGATCGTATAGTTGAGGAACCACGTCTTCTTGGTATCTTTCGCGCTGTAATACCACTCAATATTTGTTTTCCCTCCCTCCGTCCAACTCGTAAATTTCCCCCAATTTTGCGGATCGGTCTTTTCAAGTCGCTTCCACGAATAGGAGAGTGGGATTCCGGTATCCGCGTCAATAACAGAAATGTTGGTTACTGAATCAATTTTATCGAGCGGAATATCCCGCCACCCTTGATGATATTCTCCTTGAAAATCAAAGGTCTGCCTTTCGTAAACATCAATTGTTGTATCTTTGTTGATATGGATACCAACAGTGATGTCGTCGTATTGGTATGAACGCGTTTGCCCAAAAGCTGTAGACGACAATACACACAATACGAGGAAAGACCCCGCGATTAAAAGGTATATAGATTTCAAAAATCTCTGCAAAAGGAACCCTTCTACCATAGTTTAGAATTTCACTAGCACTGGCTCTTTTGCGACCACGTCGTTTAACTCGAAGAATTCACGTGGAATGAATCTGAACATGGAAGCGATGAAGTTTGATGGAAACGTCTGCAGTGCTGTGTTCAAATCACGTACATTACCATTATAGAAGCGACGCGCGGCTTGGATTTTATCTTCTGTATCACCGAGTTCCTGCTGAAGCTGAAGAAAGTTTTGATTCGCCTTCAAATCCGGATACGCTTCCGCGACAGCGAAGAGTGATTTCAATGCGCTAGAAAGCATGTTCTCTGCTGCACCTTTTGTGGCAGGAGTCTTAGCCTGCATCGATTGGGCGCGCGCTTTGGTGACATTTTCAAACGCTTCTCGCTCGTGAGTCGCGTACCCCTTCACGGTCCCTACGAGATTGGGAATTAAATCGTAGCGTCGCTTGAGTTGAACATCGATATCTGACCACGCTTCTTTTGTGCGATTAATGAGTGTAATGAAGCGGTTATATACGAATACGAACCATAGCACAATAACCGCAAGAACGATAAGTATGATGGTGGTAGTGTTCATATACTACAGTGTAACAACTAATGCACCGCTCGCGCTACCTTCGCCACGCGTGAGTCGAGCAGATCGGGAATAATCTTGACGACAAGTCGGCTTCGCGACAAGCGCCGCGAGCGCGCGACTTATAGAAAGCATAAGCGCCCACGTTCTGCAGATATTTGAAGTTTGTTCAGAGTAGAGATTCATATATCATGTTGTGATTTTACATTATTTTTATCTTTCTTTGCGCTGTATAGCGCTTCATCAACATTATTAATTAAAGTTTTAGAATCCTGTGCATTTCTAGATGAAGCAACGCCTGCGCTTACAGTAACTTTAAGTTCTGGATATTCATCAAAAGTTATTTTTTCTATTTTTG
>PFPP01000032.1:7693-18479 GCA_002793115.1 Candidatus Kaiserbacteria bacterium CG_4_10_14_0_2_um_filter_50_16 | reverse complement strand
CTTCCAAAACTTTTAGGGATGTGCTATCATCTCGAAGATGAAAGAAAATATCCATCCGGAGGACTACCGCCCAGTTGTGTTCGAGGATCTCGCCTCGGGCGCGCGTTTTCTTATCGGCTCCACGGTCCACACGACCGAATCTACTAAGTGGGAAGATGGCAAGAAATATCCAAAGTGCACTGTAGAAATCTCCTCGAAGTCGCACCCATTCTACACAGGCGAAGATCGCATGCTCGATAAGGCAGGCCGAGTGGAACGCTTCAAACAGCGTGCCGCGAAGAAGAAATAATCGGATGGATTACACAGAGTATTTACGCAAACAAAAAGAACAGAAGGAAAACCCGAGTGTAGCACCAAGTTCGATCGTGGTAGAGTTGCGCGCCGCCGCCGGCGGCGACGAGGCGTCTCTCTTCGCTCATGAATTGAAAGATATGTACCAAAAGTATGCCGAACAGCATAAATGGAAAGCGCGTTCTCTCGACGATCTCACGCTCGAGATAACTGGCGAAGGCGCGTATGACGCCCTGCGCTATGAAACCGGCGTGCATCGTGTCCAGAGAGTGCCACTCACCGAGAAGTCGGGACGTATTCATACCTCGACAGCTTCAGTTGCTGTCCTGCCTATCCGCTCGAAATCAAAGATAGATATACTTCCAGTGGACATCGAGATGGAATTCTCGAGAAGTGGCGGCGCCGGCGGGCAGAATGTGAATAAAGTCGAAACTGCGGTACGGCTCATCCATAAACCAACAGGCATTGATGTACGTTCCTCTTCCGAGCGCAGTCAACTGGCGAACCGCGAGAAGGCGATGCAGATCCTCTCGGCAAAAATTGACCAATTGCGCGAAGAAGAAGAAGCAGAAAAGCATGCAGCAACCCGTAAGGCGCAGATAGGCACTGGCGATCGTTCAGAGAAGATACGCACCTATAACTATCTACAAGATCGCGTCACCGACCATCGGCTCAAAGAATCATGGCATAATCTGCCGAAGATTCTCGCTGGTGGCATCGACGACATAGTTGAGACGCTCCGCAAAGCAGAGGCGAGTAATTCCTAACGCCTTGCGTAGTGGGCGTTGTTCGGGTAGAGTGTTGGTAAATGATAGATACAAATAATACGGCAGAACTGAAGCGCCTCTTTGATACGGGGGCGCATTTCGCGCAAGTGAAGAGTCGTCGGCATCCTTCGATGAAGCCCTTTCTGGTAGGCACAAAAGGGCGGCAAGAGATTATCGATCTTGTACAAACAACCGAACAGCTCGAAGCCGCTAAGGTCGTCATGGCGACGCTCGCGAAAGAAGGGAAGACAATCCTCTTTGTCGGCGGGAAAGTCGAGATCGCCGCGCTTGTGAAGAAGGCGGCAGAAGACATACAAATGCCGTATGTGGCGGCGCGGTGGCTCGGCGGCACTATTTCTAATTGGAATGAAATCAAAAAGCGCGTCGATCGACTTACAGAATTGAGAGATATGGCGGCAACGAGCACAGTAACAAAACAGCATACGAAACTTGAACTTATAAAGATCGAGCGCGAGAAAAAGCGGCTTGAAGAACGGCTCAATGGCATCGATACGCTCGCCAAGCGTCCGGATGCGCTCCTCGTCGTTGATACGAAACACGAAAAGCATGCGGTGAAAGAAGCAAACGATGCCGGTATTCCAATCATCGCCATTATGAGTTCGGACTGCAATCTTTCTGATGCGGCATATCCGATAGTTGCGAATGATACTTCCCGGAAGACGGTGGAACTCATTCTCACTGAACTCGTTACATCTTTTCAGAAAGGGCAGGCGGCATAACCGGAGAATCGTGTTGCGCAAATACGAGTGTGGTATCATTTCTAGACTACTATGGGAATCACCACTGATCGTATAAGAGAATTGCGCGAGATGACCGGGGTGTCCGTTATGCAGTGTAAAAAGGCGCTTGAAGAAGCGAACGGCGACCTCGCAAAGGCAGGCGTCATTCTTAAGAAGCATTCGACAGCGTCCGCTCTTAAAAAAGCCGATCGCTCGCTCGCTGCCGGCGCGATAGGGAGCTATATGCACGACGGCGTCATCGGATCCATGGCACTCCTCTCCTGCGAAACTGATTTCGTCGCCAAGAATCCTGAGTTTGCGGCGCTTGCCCGCGAGATCGCGATGCAGGTCGCGGCGATGAATCCCGAGAATACAGAGGACCTACTCGGACAGCCGTCCATTAAGGATGAAAGCAAGACAATACGCAACATGCTTGACGAAGCGGTGCAGAAGTTCGGCGAGCGCATAGAGGTGAGCCATTTCGCGCGCCTCTCCACTCGTTGACTGCCGTGGCGTATCTTGTCTTTGTTCTTATAACGCTCGCGCTTCTTGGCGGGTTTTTTATGCTTACCATTTTTGAGGCGCGCCGCGGCTCGCACTTCTTCGCGCGAGGACGCGCTCGTCTCGATCGACAGGTCGAACGCATCGAATTCATTCTGCATCACGTCGATCTCGGGGCCTTTCTGCGCGATGAGATACGCCGCGATGTCGGCCGCTTAAGCCACGTCATCGCGTACCTCTCGCTCCAGGCGGTGCGTGCGGTCGAACGTCTCCTTACACGTCTTGTACGGTATCTGCGTTCGCGGAATGCGGTCGATGCCGCACCGCGCGGAGATGCAAGAGATTTTGTGAAAAAACTTTCCGACTTCAAAGATCGGTTGAAGGCGACGCATCCGAAGATATCTGATATACAATAAAAAAACGCCGCCTTAGCTCAGTCGGTAGAGCAACGCTTTTGTAAAGCGAAGGTCCCCAGTTCGAGTCTGGGAGGCGGCTCAAGGTTTCGTGCTGGTCGCTCCGGCAAGAGCGCCCTTTGGGAATTGCTTCTCGAGGTCAACGAGCGAGGTGAAGCCGTAGGATTTTTTGTCGTTGATGACGAATGCCGGCAAGGTTGCATCAACCTTGTGTATCGTGATGAACGTCTTCAGGGCGCCGAGGTCGAGATTGTAATCAAAAGAGTAGACGCGAAGCATCGGATAGGTATCGTGCAGATAGGAAAGCGCATAGCCGGCCTTATCGCAGTCGGCGCAGTCGCCGGCATTGCTGTAGAAATAGAGCACAGTTACTGGTTTTGTCCCGCAGGCGGCGGCGAGCTGTTTGGTGATGAGATAGTCGCGGATTTCAAGCAGTGAATACTGCTGTTTCAGCCGCAGCACCTGCGCATTGTTGGTCCCCAGCTGGTTCTCGGCGTATGAGAGCCGAGTACCTAAGTCCGCGAGCGTGCTGATAAGCGTGGTAGAAGATGCAGCGATATCGCAGGGCGCCGCTTCGAGGAGGGAGAATTGCGTATCAAGAGAGAGGGTGTCGATCGACAGCTGGTCTTCTATTGCCGAGAGTTCAGTTATGCGAGCATTGTTCAGATAATGAATGGCGTACGCGATTGTCCAGATAATGGCGACTGTTATCAGGAGAGCCAGAAGCACGTTTCGAGTAACGAGCGACATACGTTTAGTAACGCCAATTGCGGCATTTCCCAGACACGACGTCGCCCGTCGCGCGTATGAGCCAGAGCGGCGCGACGAGGCCATAGAGAAGCGAATATGAAAAAAGCTCAAGTGTGAGACTCCCCGATGTTTTTGAAATACGCTTGCCGACGACAATCAAAGAGAAAGAAGCGAGTAGAGCCGAAGCGCCCAACAGCAAATAAGAATTCACAGGAAGATAAAACCAGTCGAACGAACCATGTGGTACGAGTGTATATGAGAGTGGGATGCCAATGCGGATTTCGAATGCAACCAAGATATTTCGGACAAGTCTCGAGAGGACAATCAAGAAGAGAAGGATACTACCGCCGATAGTGATAATTGCAATTGGAAGTACCAGCATGCCGAGCACTCCGTGGCGGCGGCTGAAGAGAAGACCGCGATACTCACCGAGAATATTGCGGAGAAACCCAGTGATCCAGCGCGTACGTTGCTTCACAAGCTTTGCAAGAGTTGCAGGAGCCCCCGTGTACACGCGCGCACGTGGCGAGTTCTCTATGCCGTATCCAGCATGCTGGATACGAAGTGCCATTTCCATGTCCTCGGTCTGATGACCGTAACGGAATCCACCGAGTTTCTCTACGATCTCACGCCGATAGAAGGAAAAAGGCCCCGGAATAACGTATAAGCCATTCACTGATGCAAATGCGTGGCGGAGAGTGATGCCGAACGTATATTCAGCATTTTGCATATGTTGCAGAATACTTTTCGGTTTATGAATAGACATCGCAGAAGTCGCTGCAACAATCTCAGGATTATTAAAGCACGGCAGTATCTCACGAAGCGCATCAGGTTCTACGAATGAATCTGCATCGAGACAGCCGATAAGTTCCGCGCGCGTGGCGGCTATGCCAGCGTTTAATGCCGTGTATTTCCCGCCATTTCCTTTGGTAATAATGCGCACCTGCGGGTGATTCGCGAAACGCGCCATAGACTGTTGAGTCGCATCGGTCGAACCGTCGTCGACGAGAATAATTTCTAACTTTTCTTTCGGATATTCGAGGGCGAGAAGCGAATCGCACGTCGCGCCGACTGTCGCCGCTTCGTTCCAACAGGGAACTATAACAGCGACCGATGGAGTCATTGCATCTGGCATACGCGCTCGCGCCGCGCGCGCGGGCTTCGAAAGCAGAGTTATAAGCACAAATGACTCGAAGAATATCGCTATGAAGAGAAATGGATAGGCGAACATTTCGGGACTCATATATAGCGTCATTGTAGCACAGAGCCCATTTTATTAACGAATTACTGCATCAAAGTTCTTGGCCGTGGCGGTTTCGAGATTCGTATGAAGCACACTCACTTCTTCATTCGTAAGTGTTTTGTCAATGCTACGGTATGTGATTCGGTATGCATAACTCACCTTGCCGGCACCAAATTTTTTCTCATTCTCATAAGTATCGAGGAGCTCAACCTGTTCTACCAAATCTCCCGCAACTTCGCGCACAAGGTCAAAATAGTTATTCGGAACGAAACCTTTTGCAACGATGAAAGAGATATCGCGTACAATCGGGGGATATTTGCTCACCTCTTTGAATTTCGCACCGAGCGTGAGCTGTTTCTTCACCCGTTCATCGCTTGACCACAGAAGCCGGATATCCGGCAATTCCATCGAGATGATCGCAAGACGTTCAAGCCCGAAACCGAATGCCCAACCATTCCACACCGACGAATCAACGCCGAGATTGTCAAGTACGCTTCCTTTCACCACTCCCGCGCCCAGCACTTCAACCCAGGTATTGTTTCCGTCCTTGTCGATCTCCATCTCAAGAGAAGGGTCGGTATACGGGAAGATGTCCGGATTAAAACGATACTTCACCTTCGGACCGAATGCGGCTATTGCGATATCAGAAAGAACCTTTTTCAGATCATCGATAGTAATGCTCTTTTCTTTTTTGGGCGCAAGATACCAGCCGTCGATCTGATGGAACACGTTCATGTGCCGGCGGTCTATCTCGTCTTTGCGGTATACCTTGCCGAAAGAAATGGCGCCGACTGCCGTACCAGCCGCGATCTTCTCACGAACACTCTTTTCTTTCAACCAGTAGTACCACATCACGGTCGTGTGCGTACGCAGGACGTGCACATCGTCGATGAAATACGAATCGGACCTTGAACGAGCCGGGTGATCTTTTGGAAAGTCAAATAAATCGAATACTATGTCTGTACTCATTATCTCCGGCACATTTATCACGTCGTATTCTTTAAAACCAGGGATGGCTCGTATACGTTCAGTCAGCTCGTGAATCGGACTGCCGACAGTCCGCGACAGGTCCGGCATCGCGAGGTAGCGGCGGATGCGGAGCGCCTCAAAATCGTTTCGATTCTCCACATCGGCTCGTAGCTGTCTCTCCCCATCTCTTGAAACAGTGATCTCCATAATCTCCTAGCGTAGCACAAAATAAGCCATAAAAAAGAAGCCACAACTGGGTTGATTTGTGCTATACTATATCTACCGAAAATTGGTTATTTATATGGCTAAAAACGCTGAAAAACAGGAAAAGAAACGCGGCGCCGGAGGCGCCGCGAAAGCATACGACGCTTCGTCCATTACCGTCCTCGAAGGGCTCGAGCCGGTCCGGAAGCGTCCGGGTATGTATATCGGGACCACCGGCCCCGACGGCCTCCACCATCTCATCTGGGAAATATTCGACAATGCGCGCGATGAAGCGATGGTTGGCCGTTGCGACGACATTGAAATAGCACTTCTGCCCGATAAGTACATACGCGTTGCGGACAACGGAAACGGCATCCCGGTCGGCATCCATCCGAAAACGAAAGTTTCCGCGCTCGAGACTATTATGACCACGCTCCACGCGGGCGGGAAATTCGACAATGAAGCCTACAAGGTCTCTGGCGGTTTGCACGGCGTCGGCGCATCGGTGGTAAATGCGCTCTCCGAACATACGAAAGTCGTCGTGCATCAGGACGGCGGCATGTATCTGCAGGAATATAAAATCGGCAAGCCGATTGCGAATGTAAAAAAAATCGGCACGAGCAAAGAGCACGGCACCATCGTCCTCTTCAAACCCGACGCCTCTATTTTTAAAGAAGGTATTGAATGGAACATGGAAAAGATTGTTGCGCATATGCGACAACAAGCGTATCTGGTCAAGGGCATGCGTATTTCAGTCATAGACGCGCGTCAGAGCGAAGTGAAGATCCTGAACGCAATCGAAGGACTATTCTTACATAATCAAAAACTTGGTGTCCCCTCGATGACATTCTATTTCGAGGGAGGCCTGAAATCGCTCGTCGCCTTTTATAACAAACACCAGACGCTGGTGCACAAGACTATTTTTTATGTTGACCGCGAACAGGACAAAGTGGCGGTCGAAGTCGCACTTCAATATGTTGATGACATCACCTCGCGCATCACCGCATTTGCGAACGACACATATAACAGCGAAGGAGGAACGCATGTGACCGGCTTCAAGATGGCGCTCACCCGCGTGCTTAATACGTATGGCAGAAATGCGAACATTCTGAAAGAAAAAGATGAGAATTTCACCGGCGATGATGTGCTTGAGGGTATCACGGCAGTTGTTTCAGTAAAACTTTCTGAGGTTCAATTCGAAGGGCAGACAAAGGGGAAACTCGGTTCGGTCGAAGCGCAGGGCGCTGTCGCGACGGTCTTTGGCGAAGCATTCGGGACTTTCCTTGAGGAGAATCCGGACGACGCGCGCGCAATCATCAATAAAGTGCTCCTTGCGTTGAAGGCACGGAAAGCTGCAAAAGCTGCGAAGGACTCGGTATTGCGCAAGGGCGCGCTCGAGGGTATGACGCTCCCGGGAAAGCTCGCGGACTGCCAGACCAAGAGCGCCGAGGAGGGCGAACTTTTCATCGTGGAAGGAGATTCAGCAGGCGGTTCGAGCAAGCAGGGCAGAGATCGACGTACGCAAGCCATTCTGCCTCTGCGCGGGAAAATTCTGAACGTCGAACGCGCTCGCATCGACCGCATGCTCGCCTCGGTCGAGATTCGCGCTCTCATCATCGCCATGGGCACCGCCATCGGCGATGTATTCGATCTTTCGAAACTGCACTATCACAAAATTATCATCGCGACCGATGCCGACGTCGATGGCGCGCACATTCGCACGCTCTTGCTCACGCTCCTCTATCGTCATTTCAAACCAATCATTGATGGCGGATTCGTCTATATCGCCCAGCCGCCGTTGTACAAAATCTCAAAAGGGAAGGCGGTCGCGTATGCATACTCGGATAAGGAAAAGGGGAACGCGCTGAAGGAAATGAGCGACGCAAACATCCAACGCTATAAAGGTCTGGGAGAAATGAATCCGGGCGAGCTCTGGGAGACAACGATGGATCCGACACGGCGAGTGCTAAAGCGAGTCAGCATTGGAGATGCCGAGGCAGCCGATCGCATCTTCGACATCCTCATGGGCACCGATGTCGCGAGTCGTAAATCATTCATCCAGTCGAATGCAAAGTCGGCAAACCTAGATATTTAATTCCCGAGGATAGTTACTTTTGCAGAAGCGCTGTTATTGTTGGTGTTCGATTCGCCTACGGTATGATCGAAGTTTGCGGTAATTGAGATCATTTTATCGGCTCCTTTATTAGCGGAAAGATAGTCAAAGCCAAACCAATACTCAATACTATTAGTAGGATTAAGCGATTGCTGGGGCTGTGATTCCTGAATAGAGTCGCTTTGTGTCGGAATAGATGCGCTCCAACGCCATACTCCAGTCGCATTTGTGCCTATATTCTTTATAGTGAAATGAACTGCCGGGCGGAAGCCAGTTGGAACTGTTGAACTTGCGACGAACGATTCTCTCAACGCGGATGACTTCATAGAAGAAGTCGCGAAATAGCCAACTGCGTCAATATTCGTGATGAGGTCAGGGAGACCAGAAAATGTTTGTGTCGAACCAGTGCCGTTCATCGGATAAATACGGGAAGTTTCGGGGCCGACAGTCGTGGGAACTCGCTTCGGCGGAGTTGTAGCTGGCGTTTTCGCCGGAACAGTCGAACTCGCGTCACCGAATGAAATTGTCGTTGATGCGACGGGTGTCGGGACAACCGAAAGGTTGGGCGTCTCGGATGGACTGAAGACCGAGCCAAGATATACCGCTGCTGTGCCGATACGACTTATTACCGCTGGGACAAAGCGCGTCGAGTACACCGCGAGCCATATGCCTGCGCCGACAAGAGCAATGAAACCGACCACCGCAAGAGCTTGTGAGGCTCTCTGGCGGATATGAAGATTAGCAGTTGAGGTATCCATGTGTTGGTATACATACCATAGCGTACTTTTTATGTCAAGCTTGACAGCAAGTATACAATACTGTATGTCTTAGTAAGACGATATGAAGAAACTTGTTGATTCTACCGTACGGCTTATTCGAGTCGGCACACAGATTTATGCGAAGAAGTTGAGCTTCTTCGGTGTCTTCGTTTTTGTCTTTTTCTGCCTCGTTATGATTCTGGGAACATTCGATCTTTTACCGGAAACGCCGCCAATACCCGTGTCCAGTGGTACGGCGATCGCGCTCGCGACAGGGGTGAGCACCAAAATTGTTACCGGCGAACTTCCGGTGAAGATACGCATCCCCACAATCAACCTAATGGCGATCATTGCGAATCCGACGACGACCGATACGGAAGTTCTCGATCGGGAGTTACTCTCGGGCGCGGTACGCTATCCGACGTCTGCAAAGCTTGGCGAGACTGGCAATGTTGTTCTCTTCGGCCATTCGAGTTATCTGCCAATTGTCGGCAACCAAGCATATAAGACGTTCAATGGTATTCAAAAACTTGTTATTGGAGACGTGATTACGGTGTACTCATCGAATATGACATATACGTATCAAGTGCGAAACGTCACAAAAGAAAGTGCGAATGATGCGTTTGTTTCACTGCAAATCTCTGGTCGCGCACTCACGCTTGCAACATGCGACTCTTTCGGCGCGAAAACTGATCGTTTTGTTGTTATAGCTGACTTTGTTGAAAGTCACGCGATTTCCAGCTAACGCTGGGAATCGCGTGACTCTCCGCAATGGAGAGTAGAGAGCTGTTCTTTCCATAAATCGCCGCTCCACCAGTCGGAGGACGCGGCACAACAAAAAGGAGGAAAGGGATGAAAAGAGCCATTATCTCAATTCTCGTGCTGGCGTTCGCGATTACGACGCTGGCGAGCTCGGTATATGGTACCGAGTTCAAATGGCGGCATTTCGGTGCCAATCCGTATGCCTCCTCACGAGAGGAAGCGATACGAACGCGCGGAAATGCATTTCGCATTCTTGGCTTCCCGGAACCGGTCATCGCGCTATGTATGCGCGCGACCGAAACGCCAGGAGAAAAAGTTCGGCTCATCGTAGGAGATCATCTCTCCGCGATGATCTCTAAGGATGGCATCGTCCACCGTGATGTCGTCGTCGCGTTCGACAAGCCGCCGGTGAGTGGCAACATCGAATATGCTGCGCCAGCTGAAAAGTGGCAGGTTTTTTGGCAAGGGAATGTCTATATGATATTCTTGCCAGGAATTTGTTACAACTGGTCGGTAGTTTTACCGACTGGTCGATGTTATATCATCCAATTCAACTACCAGAACACGCAAGGTGTTGAATGGGATGCACAACATCGTGCAAGAATTTCCGTTCACCTCGCGATGAGCGAGAATGAAATGGAGACGCTCTTCAACGACGCCTGTTTTGGCGTCCGTGACGCAACAGGATTTCACAAGCCATTCCGTCGTTGCGATAACTGCGACGAGGGAGAATGGCCGCCTCCAGGACTCGCGAATGCAGTCGAGCTTCCGGAAATTGAGCCAAAAGGGAGATTTTCTTTTTGGATTTTAGATGGCTCGGGAGTCCTGTCTTTCCCAAAAACGAAATTCGGTGCCAGGGACGGAATATATTGCGTAAATACCGCACAGTATTCTGTGCTGGTTCATGGTTTCGAAGGTTGGAAAGCGGTTTCGAAATTCGACGTTGTCCCCGCTGGTGAGATTCTCAATACCCTCCAGAGTGGACGGCTCAATCGAATCTTGTCTGGTACACAGCATTACTAATATGTGCCAGACGCGGAGTTTGGAGAGTGTTATACACTCTCCAAACTCCTCTTCATACGAATCATGAAAATAAAATCAATCATTTTTTATATACTTAATCGCCACAATTTCATTGTTGGCATTTTTACCGTTGTCTGTATTGGATTTACTGTCGGTTTGATAACTAATGTTGTCGACATCAAGTTTGCACACGCATGTTGCGTTATACCACCTCCACCACCACCTCCACCACCACCACCACTATCTCCTCCA
>PFPP01000032.1:0-7685 GCA_002793115.1 Candidatus Kaiserbacteria bacterium CG_4_10_14_0_2_um_filter_50_16 | reverse complement strand
ACCACCACCTCCACCTCCTCCTCCACCACCTCCTCCACCCCCACAACCACTACCTCCTCCACCTCCACCCATTATAATTTCTGGCTGTACTGATTCTTCAGCGACTAATTATAATCCAAATGCAGCGGTAGATGATGGATCATGTACCTATCCGCCACCCCTTCCACCTCCTCCTGCACCAATCATAATCTACGGCTGTATGGATTCAATTGCTACTAACTATAATTCAACCGCCACTAGTCAAACTGGTGTGACATGTACGTATCCAGAACCGCCACCACCGCAGCCAGCCGAGCCAACTTGTACTATCATCGCCTCGCCGACGTCCATTTACTCGGGTGACATCGTCGAACTTACCTGGGAAACGACACATACCGAAACTTTTTCCATCGATCATACAATTGGTTCCGTCACTTCTGTCGCGGGTGGATCGATACATTTGGAAACCATCACGGAAGAAACGACATTTACCGGTACGGCTACAAATTCATCCGGCCATACAGCGACCTGTACCGTGACAGTCTCAATACATCAGCATACCGAGAGCGTCCCATATTGTTCACTCTCGGTAAGTTCGACAAGCATCCATTCTGGCGGTTCAGCGACGCTTACGTGGTCTTCCGATGATGCAGTTTCGTTCAGTATCGATAACGGTGTCGGTTCCGTCTCACCTGTAACAGGCGGTTCAACCACCATCTCGCCGATCGCAACCACAACTTACACCGGCACCGCGATTGGAGTTGGCGATAAAACAGTTCAATGCACGACAGAAATTGCCGTGGCCGCTCCACCTCCGCCGCCAACCGAGCCAATCTGTACGCTCATCGCATCGCCGGCATCCGTCGCATCAGGTGACGCCTCGACGCTTACTTGGACAACGGCGAACGCATCCTCCCTCGCTATCGACAATGGCATCGGCTCGATGACGCCGGTGGCCGATGGCGCTACCACGACTCCAGCGCTTACAAGCGGCATGACCTTCACAGGTACGGTCATAAATTCATCCGGCCATACAGCAACCTGCACTGCGGCCGTTTCGGTAACTCACGGGGGCGGTGGTGGAGGCGGTGGAGGAGGCAGTGGTAGTAGCGGTGGTGGTGGGGGAGGAAGCGGCGGCGGTTCACCTCCGCCGATCATTGCGCTTATGACACTTCCGCACGTGAGCTCACAACCGCTCGCATATCTCTATCTCTCGCAGATTCCGTACACTGGTCTTGATCTTGGACCGGTTGGCACTGTGATCTACTGGATCGTGCTTGTCGGATTCGCTCTCGCGCTCGCTTACTTCGTGCTCTTTGGTGTAGCGCCGTTCGTGAATCGCCTTCTATGTAATTTTGGCTCACGCGTCTCGACGGCTCTTAATACACAGCCACTTGCCCCTGCACCTATACTCCATAACGAAACCGTACTGCCAGAAGCGCCGCGCGGGTATTCATCGTATGATGGTTTCAAGTCTTTTGCGCAAAACGGCGCGCTCTCGATCGAAGATATCGTGAAAGGCCTCTCGCAGAAACATCCCATAGTGGCCAATGTTGAACCTATATATGAAAATGTCGAACCGATATATGAGCGTGTTGAACCAATTGCGACCAATGGCGCCGCCGAATATAATTCGGTAACGCCAGATGTCCGTGGCTTCGCCGCCGCACTTGTTGGAGGAGACCGAGCGGCTGTTTTTGCCGGTTTGCGACAATACATCCGAGGTTCGGGAGAACCGGGGAAGCTCCTTTCAGCAACAGCCTGTCTTATCGATGACGCATATCGCGTTCGCGTCGACGGTACTGCCTGTGATCCCGACATCGCGCGGCTGACCGCGCGCCTCTCGACGGCGACGCTCGAGAAGCTTATCGCCGCGCTCGCTACAGCTATCGACTCGAGCTATTCGACCAGTGTGACCGGCGCGAAGCTCGCCCTCACACGCGCCCTCGCTGTGCTTGGTGCGTAATGAATATCAAGGCGAGGCCTTGCTACTTGCTATCATTTTCTGGATGCTCAATGTAATAGGAATTCGCATCATCAACCATTTCTTTTAATGTTGGAATTGTGTCAAACAATTCGAAAATAGAATTGCCAAGGATTTTCCGTTCTGGACGTTCGTATCCTAGGAAGTCAGAAAGACTCGAATAAGGATATTCAATCAATCGCTTTTCTATTATTTCAATATTGCCACGGCCATCCTTCCGGTGAGGGCCAAAAAGCTCAGTTGCATTTAAGTGGAGATACGAAATAAGTTTTTTGATGTAACGATCATCAGCGACATGACGTGACTTAAATGGTCCTGCGAAAAGAGCCCCAGTCCGTTCATACTTCTTGTTGAAATACATTGTAAATGCGGTAAAAATGCGTTGCATAAATATCGCGATTCCGCCCTCTCTAATTTCTTTAAGAAGTAAATGAAAATGATTCGGCATAAGAGTATACGCACCGATTTCTACCATCGGTTCTCCACGTTCCATCGATATGTCTTCGAGTACTACGTGTATATTTTGATCTTTAAGATTTGCTATGTGAAGCGGGACCGAACCATTTCCCAAGTACAGAAGTAAGAGGAATCGATTGTAGTCACCGGTATTTTCAAATACGGTTCTTTTATCGACACCGCGATTATAGCAATGATACCACTCATCGGTAGCGAATGGGCTCCGTTCAGCCATTTGATAAGTATAGCAAGGCGCCTCTAAGTATAGCAAGGCCTCGCCTTGATGAACTTTTGATATTATTTCCGCGAGCTGATTTCTTCTGTTGCACGTGCAATAAAATAGGCAAGCGATGCTATGCCCAGTTTTCCGTGATCGCGGCTCTCGATTGAAATAGTTTTTGCTGCAACTTCCTTATCGCCAACGATGAGCAAATAAGGAACTTTTTCCATCTTTGCGTTGCGTATCTTTTTCCCAAGCGATTCGTTTGAGTCATCAACTTCAGCGCGAATGTGTGCGACTTTGAGCGCACTCGCAACTTCGCGTGCGTATGTCGCGTGTTTCTCCGATACACTTAACACCTTAGTCTGCACCGGCGCGAGCCAAAGCGGAAAAGCACCCGCATATTTCTCAATAAGAAACGCCATACTGCGTTCAATGGCACCAATAGATGAGCGGTGTACTACAAAAGCACGATGTTTCTCACCATCTTCGCCAATGTACGAGAGATCAAATCGATCTGGCATACAAAAATCGTACTGGACAGTAAAGGCGGTATCTTCCTTTCCGTTTGCATTCTTCATTTGTATATCTATCTTGGGTCCGTAGAACGCGGCTTCATCTTTTACTTCCTCAAATCTTGAACCACGTTTCTGCATGAGATTTCGCAACAGATCTTCTCCTTTTTCCCATCCAGCGTCATTTTTATAATATTTTTCCGTATTCGCACGATCTCCAAGCGAGAGACGATAGCGATAATCCACGTCAAGCTTAAGACCAAAGACCGACGTGACGTATTCAATAAGATCGAGTGCCCCACTGATCTCATCAACGGCCTGTTCCTCGTTCGCGCAGATGATGTGTGCATCGGCTAGACAGAACGTCCGAACCCGCTGGAGGCCCATAAGCTCCCCCGATTGCTCGTAGCGGTACATTTTCGCAAGTTCAGCGATGCGCATAGGAAGTTCCCGATAACTCACCGGTTTGCGCAGGTACAATTCGAAATGATGTGGGCAGGTCATCGGTCGGAGCATGAACTGCTCATCATCTATCTCGATTGGCGCATACATTGAGTCTTTATAGTGCGGGTAATGGCCGCTTTTTATGTATAAATCGAGTTTAGCAATGTCTGGCGTATAGACATGGAGATAGCCGCGTTTGATCTCCTCATCGACAATAAAGCGCTCAAGTTCTCGGCGAATCACCGAACCTTTAGGAGTAAAAAGCGGCAACCCTTTGCCGACCGTATTTGAAAACGAAAACAAATCAAGCTCCTTGCCGAGTCTCTTATGATCTCGTTCTGTATCCCGCGGCATGTCCATATCTGCTGAATATACCACAACTTTTCTTATAGCGGTTTCAGTTCTTCTATCACGAATGTAACATCGCCGTTTCTGATAGAGACCTTCCCTTTGGCAAGGAAACATGCACCCGTGACTATACTACTCGCATGTTCTTTAAACAATTTTGGAAAGACTACCGCCTCGATGGAGTCAGTCGTGTCTTCTACCGTGATGAACGCCATTTTCTCACCGCTCTTGGTGAGAATGCTCCTCACTAAGGTTACAAGAACCGGCAGGATGATCGATATTCCCTGCTGACGTTCTTCTTTAATCTTAGTGATAGATAACGGCGATTTCTTTGTGACCATGGCATATGCATCAAGCGGATGACCGCTCACATAGATACCGAGCAATTCTTTTTCCCAATTCAATTTTTCACCTATTGAAACAGGCCTTCCAGTCGTAGGGAGCTTTAGATTCGGTGGTTCCGCAAAAGCTCCAAAGAGTGAATCTTGTGGCGAGACGGTAGTCGCATCACGATGGAAGACAAGCATAGTCTCAATATGCTCGAGTAGAGCGCCTCGACTCCCTCCTCCCGTATTCAGAGAATCCAGAGCCCCGCTCTTAATGAGCGATTCAAGTGATTTTCTGTTTAGATTCTTGGATCCGACGCGCGAAAGAAAATCTGAAAGCGTTTTAAATGGGTCGTGTGCTTCGCGCTGCGCGATAATCGCCTCTGAAATCCCATCGCCAAAGTTTTTAATTGAGGAGAGTCCGAAGCGGATAGCGTCTTTCTCTTTACCTACAACCGTAAAGTCGCTCCCGCTTTCATTCACATCAGGCGGTAGCACCTTGATACCCATCCGTTTTGCTTCGGTGACAAAAATAGAGATTTGGTCGGTATCGCCCGAATCGGCGGTGAGAAGCGCCGCAAGATACTCCACAGGATAATTCGCTTTCATATAGGCGGTCTGATACGCTACCTTTCCATAACTCGCGGCGTGCGCCTTATTGAACCCATAAGCAGCGAACGGCTCTATCAGTTCCCATAATTTTTCCGCGAGTGATTTGGAAAGTTTCCCATATTCAATAAAACCCTTCGTCAATTTTTCTTTTTCCGCCTGCATAACCTTCGGAATTTTTTTCCCCATCGCCCTGCGGAGCGCATCTGCTTCCAGCCATGAATACCCGCCGAGTTTTATTGCTGTCAGGAGCACATCGTCTTGATAGACGAGAATACCGTAGGAAAAATCGAGATATTCTTTCATACGCGGATCGAGATACTGAATGAGCTTTGGATTATGCTTCCGCTCAATGTAATTTGGAATCGTTTCCATAGGTCCCGGGCGGTAGAGGGCGACCATCGCGTTGATGTCGTGTATTGAAGTCGGTTTGAGCTCTTTGAGCCAACGGGTCATGCCGGAACCGTTCAATTGGAAGATTCCTTCCGTCTCGCCGCGCGCGAGCATCTTAAATGTTTTAGCATCATCAATAGGAACATTTTCGATATCTATAGTAATATTTCGAGTTCGCTTTACGCGTGCGACCGCGTCGGCGAGAATAGAGAGATTTTTTATGCCGAGGAAGTCGAATTTTAAGAGCCCGACACCGCCATATTCGTCGGTGATTGAATACATATCATATTGAGTGATGAGCTTCCCGGTGCCTTTCGGGTCCGGTTGAATCGGTGTCCACTCGACAAGAGGAGTCGGCGCGACTACGATACCCGCCGCGTGGACACCGACATGCCGCACGCAGCCCTCGATGCGTTTCCCGAGGTCAAGGATTTCTTTTATGTCATCGTCTTCGTCATATAACGCTTTCAAATCCGGTTCGAGTGTGAGCGCGCGATCGATAGTCATAGGGAATCCTTGGGAGCCCATCGGAATGAGTTTTGCAATTCGATCGCCGGTGGTGTAGGAGTGACCGAGTGCGCGTGCGACATCGCGCACCGCCGCGCGCGCCATCATCGTTCCGAAGGTGCCTATCTGCGCGACATGATCCTCGCCATATTTTTGCTTTGTATATGCAATCATCTCGTCGCGGCGGTTATCGGCCATGTCCATGTCGATATCCGGCGCCTTCGGGCGTTCAGGATTGAGGAATCGTTCAAAAGGCAGTTTATAGAGAAGTGGATTTACGTTCGTGATGCCGACCAAATAGGCAATCAAACTCCCTGCCGCCGATCCGCGCGTGGTGGTAAGGATACCGACGCGACGCGCGAACGCAAGAAGGTCGGCGACGATAAGGTAATACACCGCGAATCCCTTACCGATAATAATCTTCAATTCATACTCGATGCGATCAATAACTTCTTTCGACTTTTCGAGTCCGCGCTCTGCGATGCCCGCGTATGCCTTGGCTCGCAATTCCTCATCATGATTTCGGAAACCGTTCGAAACGGGAACGGACGGGAATGTCCATGTTCCTAGTTCAAAAGATACGGTACAGCGGTCGGCGATACGTCGTGAATTTTCCAGCGCCTCGGGGATATTCTTGAAGATTTTTTCTGCGGTTTGTTCTCCGATAAAAGAAAAATCCTCATCCTCATTTTTCCCGCGCGCACCATGCTGGATACGGCGCATGATTTCAGTCGCCTCGCGATCGGCCGGCTTCAGATAATAGACATCGTGCTGGGCAACAAGCGGCGTATGACTCTCTCGCGCAAGCGCAATTATCCGAGACATCAGCGCCTCATGCCCGTCAACTTTCGGATGGTGTGTTATTTCGAGAAAGACATTTTCGGCTGAAAAAATGTCCTTAAACTCTGCGAGCGCGGCCGCGGCGCCGTCGTAATCGCCTGCGCGCAGGAGCTGGGCGACATCGCCCGCGAAGGAGGGGAGAATCGCGATAAGTCCGCGGTGGTGTTCGCGGAGCAGTTCCTTATCCATACGCGGGCGTTCATAAAATCCTTCTGTCCACGACTTCGTGATGAGCGCAAGAAGATTTTTATATCCTTCATTATTTTCTGCGAGGAGTACGATACGCGAGCGCTTTGCATCGATGTTTGGGTCTTTCTCATGTCGCGAACGTGGCGCGAGATACGCATCGACGCCGAGGATCGGCTTTATGCCCGCCATCTTCGCCGCTTTATAAAATTCTATCGCACCATGCATATTGCCGGCGTCGGTGAGCGCAAGCGCGTCCATGCCTTCTTCTTTCGCCTTCTCGATTAATTCTTCGATCTTCGGCAAGGCCTGTAGGAACGAGTAGTGGCTGTGTGTGTGCAGGTGGATAAATCGCGATGCCATTGGAATTAAGAATACCAGGATTTTGCCTTATACACATATTCAGATGAACGCCGTTTACAATGCGAATGTATGGTATAATGCATATTATGAAGTATTCCTGGCTCGCAAATCTCGTTATTAAAACCGGGCTCGCCGCCGATGACGCCGGAGCGCAAAAGGTTCTGCTCGTCGTCCTGATTATCACAATCGCAGCGATTATAGCTGTGTGGACAGTATGAAAGTGCGCGGCTTCACTCTCATCGAGTTATTGGTCGTACTTGCCATCATCGGGCTCTTGTCGAGCATCGTGCTCGCGAGCTTGAACACCGCGCGCGCGAAGGCGCGCGATGCAGTTCGGAAGTCCCAGGTAGGCGAATTCGAAAAAGCGCTGGAGTTGTATTTTTCGGTTAATGGACATTATCCGTGCGGAAAATCTAACTGTTTATCTTCTATTGTTCCGCTCACTTCGGATCCGGCGAGTAATCCGGGCATCGAGCTTGTTTCAGGTGGATTCATCTCATCCATCCCGAGCGATC
>PFPP01000050.1 GCA_002793115.1 Candidatus Kaiserbacteria bacterium CG_4_10_14_0_2_um_filter_50_16 | reverse complement strand
GTTCACGAGTACTATGCTGGAAAGAAGTCCAATAATCGCAATGACGACAAGGAGTTCGATGAGTGTAAAGCCGCGTGCATACTTCATGTTATCTACGAGGTGTAGCATCAGATCTCGCGTTCCACATAATTTGATCTGCTGGAGGAGGTTTGGGCGGACCGCTGTTCATGAAAATGAAGAGTGCAATGCAGAGACAAACAACCGCGAAACCTAATAACACATACTCCGCTGCCTTGTCGGTGGAGATAACGCCGGTAGCGAGTACGAGCCGGATAAAAAACGGTTTTTTGTCCGGCAAGGCCGAATGTTGATACTGTGGTTCTTCCTCAAATTGAATGTCCGTCATAGCGACAGTATATCAAAAATAGCCTAGAACTTCGCGAGGCGGCGCGTATGGCGTGGCGATTCTGAAAAAAGTGTTTCTAGAAATATGCGGACTGCTTCGTCGGCTTCATCCCCCGAAACGAAGCGTGCGCCGATAGAGAGCACATTTGCATCATTATGCCTGCGAGAGAGCCGCACAACATCAAAACCGTCCTCTGAACGGCCTCCCTCTCTGTCAAGTGCCGCCGTCACACACATGGATCCATAAAACACCGCGGCACGGATGCCTTTCACGCGATTCGCGCACATGGCCTCTCCTTGTCCGCTTCCGCCGACGATAATCCCGCGCGCATTCGGCGGCTCGTCCGCTACGTGTCTCGCGAGTGTCGTTACGAAATCAGGATAATCATCTTCCGGATCAAGGGTGCTGGCGCCTACATCTTCTGCTTTATACCCGAGCATGCGCACGTGTTCGATGAGCGCGTTCTTAAGCGCGAACCCTGCGTGATCAGCAGCAAAATAGACATTAAGCATGAGCGGCTGCGGCAATTACATGCCTCACGAGCGACTCCGTATATCCCATCTCATTATCGTACCAGGCGAGCACCTTCACTAGATTCCCGTCAACGACGCGCGTCATCCCGAGATCGGCGATTGAGGCGTATGGCTCGCCAACAATATCGCTCGAGACGAGTTCATCGTCGGTCGTTTTGAAGATCCCTTTCCAGCGCGGCTTCGAGACGGCGCCGCGCAGTATCTCATTCACTTCTTCCATAGTCGTCGAACGTTTTGCGATGAAAGTGATATCCGCTATCGAGCCCGCAGGCACCGGCACGCGAAGCGAGATACCGTCGAATTTCCCAGTAAGCGATTCGTATGCTTGCGTGACTGCAACTGCGGCGCCGGTTGAGGTTGGCACGATATTTTGCGCCGCCGCTCTTCCTTCTTTCATATCCTTCCTCGAAGGGCCGTCAACGAGCGATTGGCTTGCGGTGTAGGCGTGCGTCGTCGAAAGAATCGCTTTCTCGATGCCAATAGCTTCGTCGAGTATGGCGATGACCGGACTCGTGGCATTCGTTGTACACGAAGCATTACTGGTTATTTGGCACGTCGCGAACGCATCTTCATTTATGCCCATGAGAACTGTGGCGCCTAAGGCAGAATCTCCATTTGCTGGTGCCGTAATGACCACACGCTTCGCACCGGCAGTGATATGTGCGCTCGCCTTTTCATAATCGGTAAAAAACCCAGTTGATTCGACAACGACATCGATCGCTAATTCTTTCCATGGAAGATTCGCAGGATCTTTCACCGAGAAAAATTTTACTTCTCTATCATCTATAATAAGCGCACCGTTATCCACGTCTTCCTGTGAATGTCTGACTTTCACAGAAAAGGGTGCCCGACCGTAGACTGTGTCGTAAGTAAGGAGATATGCAAGATTTTCGAGCGAGCCGAGATCATTGACGGCGACGATTTCTATCTGGCGACCGTGCGCGCGGCGCACAAACGCCCTCCCGATACGACCGAACCCATTAATAGCAACGCGAATAGCCATGTTGAAATAAAATTAAGCGTTCAATAATATAAGCAAGTATATCACCAACACCATACAGCTATCTATCCCGAAAATCGCTTGGCGGTCGAACCGCCAAGCGATTGTTATTCCAATAAAAAATCCCCTATGTTCTTTAACTCTACTTTTCTTTCTACAATTGCTTCCAAAGATGAGAGTGCAAAATCTTTATACTCACCAACACTTCTAAATTGTCCTAAGATAACGTCCTTTTCACAAATTCCTTTAGATTTTTTATCTATGTATTCTCCCCAGCTTGACATACTCTCAATTGACTTGGCGGTCGAACCGCCAAGTTGATGAACGCGATTATTCAAATTCACATATGCGCTGACATGAAGAAGGTATTCATTCGAATCGATATGCACAGCCTTAAATTTTCCTTGAAATAACGACCCACTTCTTTTGTGTTTATTATTGTAGTACCAGGTATAGCCACCCAATCTTTTCATTAGTTCACTAATGCCGCCGTCCGTTAGTTGTTCAAAAATAAGATGAAAATGATTTTGGTTTAGACAATATGCAATGATGTTAACCAACCCATTCTCTAACTTGGCGGTCGAACCGCCAAGTTCGCGAAAGGAGTTTTCATATAAACTCCCTATCGGATCTATTGTGTTGAATTCTATCAGACTTTTAAAAAATCTTTTCATATCGTAACCGTCAGTAAAAATAATTCTCTTATCAACACCTCTATTATAGATATGAAAGAATTCGCCGTTTGCAAAAACTTCTTTTCTTGTACTCATTGTTATTATCCTATCATAACTTTCAACTTGGCGGTTCGACCGCCAAGTTGTTGAAAGAAATATTATCATATCTAGGATGCAGGGACTGAGGAAGAGTCGGGAGCGGCAATGTCAACTGGCAACGTAGCTGAATCGGGCATCAAGGAAGGAAGTTGGGGAGAGGTCACCGTCACTACGCGGGAGACGGTGCCTACGTTGCCGGCAGCGTCAGTCGCCAAGTAGGTGAGCGTGTAGAGGCCTGTGGTTGCGACGTCGACTTCGCCCGTTTCGACGATTGCCGCAGTCAGACTGCCATCAGTATCATCAGTAGCGGTTGCACCAGGATCAGTAAAAGTATCGCCTATAGTAATTTGCATTGCCGCCTCTCCGATAAGAGCTACCACCGGCTGTGTCGTATCAGCTGATGGAGACGTGCTTGTCGCTACTGGTGGAGGAGAAGGTGGTGTGCTCGTCGCGGTGGGAACAGTATTGGTTGCCGTTGTTGTAGAAATCAGATCTCCACTTGAACTGCCTTCAGTTTGAACGAGGAAATAGTCGAAAGAAACATCATCCGACTGTGACGCGGAAAGTGCAACGCGGAAGGAGCCTGTCGCTTTATCTCTCACCCACCAGCTTCCTGTCACATGCGCATTGAAGGTGATGAAGATTTTGGTCGACGGCTTTACCAACGAGTTGTCTACTTGTGCGACAGTGTTGCCGGCGAGTATCGTCATACTTCCCGCACTGCTCGCGCCATTGACGTCCGGACTGGCGATGATTTCATGAAATACCAATGTATTGAACTGCGCGATACCATTCTGAACGAGTATGCCGAAGGAGTTGAGTGCACTCGCGAGAGATGTTGTAGAGAAAGTAACTGGCGAGCCGCTCGCGGCGCTTATCGAGCCATTCTCGAGCGCGGCAACGCGCGCTTCGAGCGAAGTCACACGCATGTCCTCTGCATCGAACTTCGTCGAAAGCTCCTGTATCGCCTTTACAATCGGTGCAATGAGCCCGTAATAATTTACTGTTTTAGTGCCGTACGGAGTAAGCTCGGTTGGATTTGTCGTCTGAACCAAATTCGGGAACACATTCTCAACCTGTTGAGCAACGAGACCGAATTGTCGTCCGGCACCGAGAGACGTATCTTTCCAATTAAAAGATACCGGATTGAGAGCATTGATGGCGGCGAGCCCGCTTGTATCGCTAAGCGAAACGATATTCTGTTTCATTCGCTCATCGGATGGCGTGCATCCAAGAAGTCCGTTCGCATTTGAAGTAAACCCAGTGCAATTTAGGTATCCGTCGAAGGTAACATTCGCTGTACTGCCTCCGACTTCAAGCACACTCGCAGGACTCGTCGTTCCCACACCCACATTCGTTGTAAAGGTAGAATATCCACCCGTCGCCCGTAATCCCGTATTCACCAAGACATCGTTCAGGGCGACTGTATTTGCGGGCTGGACTATCGGTGTCGCATTCCAAAAACCGAGTTTCTGCGTTGTCGCTGTGCCTATTTTCGTGCCTGTGGTGGTGTCTAAAACAAGATTATTAGCATTCATT
>PFPP01000010.1 GCA_002793115.1 Candidatus Kaiserbacteria bacterium CG_4_10_14_0_2_um_filter_50_16 | reverse complement strand
CCTTTCCATTTTTTGTCGGCGCGTCCCGCTCGCTTCTTTTGGATTTCAAAAACCCTTGGCGGATTCTGGCGGGAACCCCAATCGCGTCGCTTTGCGACGCTCCGTATTTTGGCGAAAAAACGAATTCTGAAACTTGGCTGCCAGGTAGGGAATCGAACCCCAATTCACGGCTTCAAAGGCCGCTGTCCTACCGTTAGACGACCTGGCAATATGAACACAATATCATTTAGAAGCTTCTCCGGGAAAGATTTCCAAGACGGCGAGTTCGAGCGGGAGCGCGGGAATGGGCGCGTAGCGGATGCGCTCGGCGGCGGTGAGGAATGCGAACATCATCGCGTGCGTGATGTATGGTGTCGTATGTCCTACATTTGGCTGAACAAACTTTTCAAGCGAAGAGAATTCGTCCGCGCCGAGCTCGCTCTCGAGCTCGGCGCGGAGATCGGGCGCGTAGCGGATCAGAAGTGTGGCACGCAGGGCTTCGAGCACAAGCTCGAGAAAGAGCTTCATATCGATACCGGCCTTCGCGGCTTGCTCAATCGCAACGAGTGCCTTCCCTCTTTCACCTGTGGCGAGAGCGCTGATGAGCGCATGCACCTGCTCGCGCCGCGGCGCACCGGTTGCTGTTTCTACTATCTTGCGAGAGAGTGTATTCCCTTTTGTCGCGGCAAACACCCTCTGCAACACCGAGAGCGCATCTCTGTACGAGCCATCCGCGAGCATCGCTATGAGTTCGGCGGCATCGCTTGCGAGCGTGTATCCCTCCTTCTTCGCGACTGCCGCCGTCATCTTCGCGAGCACTGCGCGTGTCGGCTTTTTAAATTCAAACACTTGGCAACGTGACCGCACTGTCTCGGGCACCTTCTCGAGTTCGGTCGTTGCGAGGATAAAGACTGCATGTGAGGGTGGCTCCTCAAGCGTTTTCAGAAAAGCATTCCACGCGCCCTTTGAGAGCATATGTACTTCGTCGAGAATATAAACTTTGTACGGCGACTGAAATGGCAACGTGTAGACGCCCTCGGTGAGCGCACGGATATCTTCCACACTATTATTGCTCGCGGCATCGATTTCATAAAGATCATGTTCGGTACAACCGATCGCAGTTGCGAAAATACGCGCGACCGACGTCTTCCCGAGGCCGCGCGTGCCAGCGAAGATGTATGCATGACCGATTTTTTTCGTCTTCGCCTCTTCTTCAAGCGGTTTTGTCACATGCTCCTGCCCCACGACCTCGGCAAAAGTGGCAGGGCGATGGATCCTATAGAGAGATTGATGCGCCATAAGTGGATTATAACGAATTCCTGCGCAAAATGCGCTCGAGGTCGGTGGTGGAGTTAGATTCCATCAGTTTCGCCCGTAGAGCTGCGGCACCAGAGAAGCCCGTAACGAATGCTTTGATATGCTTTTTGAGGATGGAGAAGTTTTTTGGCGGACTTATCTTTTCAAAGTTTTGTGCGAGCTCTACGAGCGCCGTGAGCTTCTCGGCGAGCGGCGTATCATCTGACTTGCGGCCAGCAAAAATCCATGGATTGCCGAATGCCGCACGGCCGATCATAATACCGTCGCAACAGGTATCGGTAGCGAGACGTTCCCCTTCCGCCATACTCTCGACATCGCCATTGCCGATAAGGAGCACATTGGGATTCACTCGTTTGCGAATCTCCACTGCCTTTTTCATCAATTTCCAATTCGCGGGCACGAGTGATAATTCTTTCCGCGTGCGCAGGTGGAGCGTGATGGCGGCAGGTGCTTCCTCAAGAATCACCGGAAGCCACTCATCAAGTGTTTCTTTGTGGTACCCGACACGCGTTTTCACTGATACAGGCAAGCCACTTACTTCCTTTGCCGCGCGGATAAGTTCTACCGCGAGTGCTGGATTTTTTATAAGTGCCGCGCCGGCGCCTTGCTTCTCGATAGAGCGATCGGGACAACCCATATTGAGGTCAACGCCTTCAAACCCTAATTGTGCAACGAGTTTCGTAGCATACGAAATCATCTCTGGTTTTGATGAAAATATCTGCGCGACGATTGGGTGTTCGTCATCGCTAAATCGCAAATCACGCATGAGCGGATTTTCATCATCGCTTATTTTCTTGATTTCGCGCGTATGATACAAACCGTCCGCCGAAATGAACTCCGTCCAGAAGACGTTTGGTGCGCCGCGCTTCGCAACAAGAGCGCGGAATGCCCAATCAGTGACGTCTTTCATCGGCGCCATCGCAAAAAACGGTTTTTTGAGATTCTTCCAAAACATGCGCGCACAGTATCATTTTTTTCTTTTCAGATACACTTTCCCGTCGAAACGCAGATCAACGTAATCGAGAGAGCCGTCAGCGAGATTCATATTCGCGCGTGCGGATACGAGAGCGGTAAATGCATCTTGTTCGTGCCCGAGAACGTAGGTGATGCGCGTACTGCTCTCGAGATATTCATCCACTTCATCGCCGCGAATGACGACTGATGCAACCGACGAGCCGAACGTAGCAAGTTCCCGCGCGAAATCAAACATGCCGGGCAATGTCTCAGCGTGTGCGACCGTCGCGCGAAGCGGTTCCGGAGTTTCTCCAACGAGCGGCGCGTAGAGCGCGAAATTGTTGATGGTTTTAGTTGAGGACGCGGCGAGAGCGAAGATAAAGCCGCCGGCATCAAAGACATAGCAGTCTGTCTGCCCCGAGCTTGCCTGCGATGAGCTTGCTTGTCCCGAGCTCATCGAATAGGCCGAATCCGTCGAAGGGCACCAACGTGCGATGGGAACTCGGTCATTTATTGTAATCGAAATGCTGGTAAACCCGTCACGAGATATCGAAACGGCGGCGATGTCCGGGTGCGCGGCGATAATGTCGGCGCGGATACGCGAAGCGGGGAAAAAGAAAATCGAATCGCACGGGATAATGCCGAAATAATTCCCCTGCATCGTTGCAGAAGCAATCTCCGCGAACGACTGGTCTGCACCAAGGATTTTGATATGCGAAATGCGCACAGCGCTTTGTTGGAGTCCGTATACGATTCCAACGCAAAGTAAAAAGGAGAGAATACAGAGTGCGACGAGAGTGCGACGACGGCTCCGCCGCCGCCGCGCTGAGAGTCGGTCGCCTGCTCGCGCTGGCGGACTACCGCGCGGCACCGATGATCGTCTTACCGACATACGGCACGAGCGCCTCGGGTACCTTGATAGTACCGTCGGACTGTTGGTAATTCTCAATAATGGAAACCAGGATGCGTGGTGTCGGTATCGCTGTCGAGTTCAGTGAATGCGGGAACTTCAGATTCCCCTCTGCATCTCGATACCGGATATTCAGACGCCGCGTCTGAAAATCGTGGAAATAGGACGCCGAGCTTATTTCGCGATAGGTATTCTCTCCCGGCACCCAGAGCTCGATATCATATTTTTTCACCTGCCCGAGCCCAAGATCACTGCCGCAATTTACGACCGTATGATACGGAATATGCAGGAGCTCGATAAATTCTTCGGTATTACGATTGATCCAGTCGTGGAAATGAACCGACTCGTCATGTTCCGCTTTACAAAGGATGACCTGTTCCCATTTGAAAAATTCATGCACGCGGATGAGACCGCGCACGTCCTTGCCGTGCGCACCCGCTTCGCGACGGAAACAAGGCGAGAACGCAAGAAACCGTACTGGGAACGCACTTATATTGAGCGTCTCGTCCATGTAATAACCCATGGTCGCTACCTCGCCGGTACCCGCGAGATATTCACCGTCCTGCGTCTTATAGAGATCTTCTTCGCCCTGCGGTAGATAACCGGTGCCCAGAAAAGACTCGCGGCGTACCAAACTCGGTACACTCATCGGCATCAACCCTTTTGCAGAAAAATGCTTCAAGGCCAATTGCCATACGGCATTCGCAAGAAGCACTCCGTCGCCCTTGAGGAAATAGCCACGGAAGCCGGCGACCTTCGCACCTCGCTCGAAGTCGGCGATATCGAGCGCGGTCATGAGCTCGACGTGGCCTTTCGGCGTAAACGAAAACTCTGTCGGCGTACCCCATTTCTTCACTTCAAGATTATTTGCATCGCTTTCACCATCGGGCACCGACATATCCGGAATGTTCGGCACGGTGAGCATAAGCTTTTGCCATTCAACCATGACTGTCTTCAATTGCTCCTCGCTCTCGGCCATACCCGCTTTCAGGTGTTGCATGGCCTCGATGAGTTTCTCGCGCTCTTTGCCGTTCGCGCGCTGAATCTCATTGCTACGCCGATTCTGCTCAGAGCGTTTCTGATCAAGCTCTTGCCGCAAGCGCTTCCGCTCGTCATCAACGATAATGAGTCGGTCGATATCTGCGTCAATATGCTTCTTCGCCGCTCCAGCTTTGATAATATCGATATTCTCCCGAATAAAATGTATATCGAGCATATACGATTTATTATACCTTATCCAATGCATTCAAAATCAGTCACGTATGTCATGATTGGCATAGTGGCTTTCTCCATTTGTTAAGCATTGCTTTGCACTCTGCAATGCGGTTATGTAGGCTAACTTCCATTTCCTC
>PFPP01000056.1 GCA_002793115.1 Candidatus Kaiserbacteria bacterium CG_4_10_14_0_2_um_filter_50_16 | reverse complement strand
AATATATTCAGGCGGACTGTTGTTATTTGAATTTGTAGAAAGTGCTGTTGTTGTCTCCGGCGGAGAATCATCAGGTGGAGTTGTTGGATCGTCTGGATCGCTAAATGATGCGACAATAATTGTCTTAGACGAATCAGACATCGTAATGTTAGTCGCGGTAGAAGTGGCCGATATTAAAATTGTGTACGTACCATCATCAACTAATGTGCCTGACGTGTTCATGCCATCCCAGATTTTAGGTGTCGGATTGGTGACACTTGAACTTGAATATAATGTTTTAATTACAGTGCCAGACGCAGATATAATTTTAATAGATGCTTTTACTTGCTCTGAAAAAGCGATGTCGATGGTAGTAGTAGTCGCGAGTCCAGAATTAACAGTCGTAGTTGGATAAATCGTGTCATTATAAATTGTATAGGTCGTAAGAATTGGTGAGTCAGCCGCACACGCAAATGCTGGTAAGAAAATGGCGAGTGTAAGAAGACAGATTGTACGCATAAGGGATTATTATATATCGCCTTTGAACACTTTCCGCAATGCATCTTCAGAGACTTCAAATGGCTGTTTCCTATTCTTATTTTTTTCAAGCACTTCTGAAAGAGCATTCTTGAGCGACTGCTTCTGCTCAACTTGCTTTTGTTCCCTCTCGGTGCCAGTCTTCGCTGTCATCGTGCGCAAAACCGCTTTCAAATCATATGGACTCTTTGCTGGCTGTATCTGACGCGGAATCGCCGGACGGGGAATCGAAGGAAGGATTGACTTTCTCTTCATTCTTGCATCAGGCGGTACAGGAGAGACCGCGCTCGCAGCAAGTTCTTTTATAATCGCATTTTCAATGCCGGCGCGCGGCGCGGTGAATTGCGCACGCGATGAAACAATAACCTGTTCCCTATAGGACATAGGCGGCGCCTCTATAGGCGGAATCGTCACCGCGGAGAACGGCGCCGAGCCAACTCCGTCTATCATAAGTGTAAGATATACTTGACGCTTATCGAGTGTCACGACATCCTCTTTTGTGAATCTCGGCATTAAGATTGTCTCTAGCACTTCGGCATCAAATGGGCCTACGCGAAATACAACAGTCGTACCGACATTACCAAAAACGGCATCACGCACTTCTTCATCCATCTGTTCTATGTATTGATGCGCGATGATGAGATTCAATTTATATTTGCGTGCTTCGGAGAGAATCTCGGAGAATGTTTCATTTGCAAAGTTTTGGAATTCATCAACATAAAAATAAAAGTTTGGAAGTTGTTTTAATTTATCGGCTGACAGATTGGCTCGGCTCATCGCGGCGAGGAAGATGCGCGTTGTGAGCATCGACCCAAGGAGGCGCATATTGGTCTCCCCGACGAGACCCTTGGAGAGGTTGATGATAAATATCTTTTTCTCGTCCATCATCGTGCGGATATCGAACGAGGATTTCGGCTGACCGATGATATTCCGAATGAGCGGATTGCCGGTAAATTGGCCTACTTTGTTTTGAATGGCTGGCGTTGCTTCCTGGGTATAGCGATCGCCGTAATTGGCAAATTCCTTCATCCAGAAATCCTTGACGACTGGATCCTTCACGTTGTCGATGACCTTCTTGCGATAGTCCTTATCAGTGTACATACGATTGACGCCGAGCAGGGTCGCTTCCGGATACTCGAGGAGCGCGAGGAGCGTATTAGTGAGAATATATTCCATACGTGCGCTCCACGCGTCCTGCCATATCTTCTTGAAAGTTGCCATTAGACCGGAAACGACGAGGTGGCGCTTGTCATAGCCGACATCTTCCATCACGTTGAACGCGATAGGATGCTCCATATCGAATGGGGCGAAGTACACGACGTCCTTGATGCGATCTTCAGGGATATAATCGAGCAATCGATCGACCGTCCCGCCGTGCGGGTCGATGAAGGCAAATCCCTCGCCGTTCCTCAGATCCTGGATCGCCATGTTCTCGAGAAGAGTCGACTTCCCCATACCGGTCTTGCCGATGACATACATATGGCGATCGCGGTCTTTCGCCTTGATGCCAAACGGCACATACTTTCCTCGCGCATCAGTCGCGGCGAAGTAGGTTACGCGCTCTGGATTTTCCATCACTCTTGATTATACGCTACTATCAATTGAGAGAGAAGAAAGAGAAATGCTGATTTCTCTTTCTTGAACGAGCGCAGTGAGAAAGCTTTGTTTCCAAAGCTTAGATCGGAGAAACGCCGGATGGTGATGGAGGAGTTCCCACCGGTGGCTTGACGGCTCGTACCTCATGCGTACGGAGCGTAAGACCGATACCAGACACGCACGCGCCAAAAAGAACCGTAAGGAGCGTGCGAATCGCTATTGGGAGTCCCGAAAATGGCGTAAGGATAATCAGGATGCCAAGAAGGATGAGTGTGCTGGTGCGGGACATAGGAAGAGTATATCAGGGCTTTACAATGACAACAAACTCGCCTCGGATAGATTCTGTGTGCATAGCGAAATGAGTTAATACTTCTGTAGGAGTACCAGAAACTGTTTCTTCATGAATCTTGGTAAGCTCGCGGGCGATGATAATACGTGATATATGGAGATCTTCTAATTCTTTTAATAATTTCAATATTCGATGTGGTGATTCGTATAGCACGATCGGGATCTCACTCACTGCAATCTTTTTGAGTGCAGTCTGGCGCCCTTTCTTATGCGGCAGGAATCCGAGAAACGTAAATTCAGTAACGTTTAGTCCAGCAATAGAGAGTGTGGCCGTGAGCGCTGATGGTCCTGGTACCGCTTCAATTTCTACATCCGGAAGTTTTTCTCGAACTTGCGCGACAAGTCGCGCGCCAGGATCAGATATACATGGCGTACCAGCATCGCTCACCAGTACAACATATTCTCCCGCTTCGAGTCGGGTGATTATTTCATCAGCTTTTTTAATTTCAGTCGCTGAATCGAGACGTTGGAGCGGTTTCTTAATTTCATACCACGCAAGGAGTTTAGAGATAACTCGTGTATCCTCGGCATAGATACCGTCGCACTCTTTCAGCGTGCGTAATGCGCGCAGGGTTATATCCTCCAGATTTCCAATAGGCGTTGCAACGATTGAGAGCTTGCCCATAAAGCTACTCTACAGCAGTTGACATATTATAGCAATAAGATATTATTAAAAATGGAAGTTCTATAAACCCAAAAAGAAAGGAGTGAGAATGCCGCTTTTTATTTTCTTACGAGTGAATCGGCGACTTTGTAGATGTCGCCCGCGCCCATGGTCATAATAATATCGCCTTCTCCAACCTCATTAAGCGCCGATTCTATTGCATCAAACGAATCGAGTGCGATCGCGTTTGTACCCATTGCCCGAATACGCTCGGCAAGCATTTCGTTCGATATCGTGCCGTCATCGGTCTCGCGCGCGGCAAAGATGGGGGCGATGAATACCTTGTCAGCGTCTCGAAAGGCGGTTGCGAACTCGTCGAGTAGATCACGCGTACGGCTGTAAAGATGCGGATGAAATGCAACTATAATTCGTCCTTTTGTTCTCCCTCGAAGCGCATGTAATGTTTCTCTCACCGCCGTTGGATGGTGTGCGTAGTCATCGTACACATCGGCACCATTCACAGATTTCCCTTTGTATTCAAACCGACGCCACGTGCCATGGAACGTAGCGAGAGACTGCGCGATGGTCGCGTCAGAAATGGATGGGAGCACTGCCAGCGCGGTCGCTGCGGCCGCGCTGGCATTATCCTGATTAAATTCACCCGGCAAACGCAAGACATACTCCGGCTCTTTTGTATAATCAATCACTTCCGCTTTTGCACTCGCGAGCAAAGGCGCGACACTCGCATCGTGCGGATTCGTCACGATCACGCCACTCTCGGACACGCGCGCAATCGCCTTCCTAAACGTTTCTTGGATAGCGGCGAGCGACGGGAACCAGTCGGTATGGTCCAACTCGAGATTCGTAATAACGAGTACTTGAGGAGTGAGTTCGAGCAAGTGGTCGCGATATTCGCACGCTTCTACTACAAAAAAGTCTGAATCGCCGTGAAGATAATTTGAGCCAAAATCTTTTACAATAGAGCCGACAATCGCCGTCGGCGACGCTCCGGCATCTTTGAGGATCTTCGCAAGCATTCCCGTCGTCGTCGTCTTTCCATGAGTACCTGCAATCGCTATTGTTTTCTTTCCCTCCGATACTTTTCCGAGCATCGCAAAATATGAGAGTTGCGGAATGCCGAGTTCTCGTGCGCGTACACGTTCCAGATTATTATCCTGCACCGCGTCGCTATACACAACTATATCTGCATCGACCGGCACATTCTCTGCTTTCTGTCCGATTACGACCTGAATTCCTCTCTTCTCCAATAATTCTGTCACTAGACTTTCACTCCTATCCGAGCCAGTCACGATCACTTCTTGATCTTTGAAGTACTGTGCAAGCGCACTCATCCCAACCCCGCCAATGCCGATGAGATGCGCTTTTTTCATAATGTCTGCACGAGCGCATTAAACTGGTCGCCACGATCGAATTCATTCTCGAACATGCCGAACGAAGCGAAGGCCGGGGAAAAGAGGATACTGTCGCCCTTGTGCGCATGTGTAAAAGCATCGGCCACTGCGGACGAGAGCGTGTCGTGGACGCGCGCGGTCGAAAGTTCTTTGTGTATCTTATCGGTGCCGCTTCCGGCGAGAAGTATGACTCGTTTCACTTCCGCTAATTTCGAGATGAGCGCGGCTATGTCGAGCTCCTTGTCGGCGCCGCCCATAATGAGAACCGTATGGGCGATATCAAGCGCGGCAAGCGCGGCAAGTGTCGCTTCGGGCGTTGTCGCGGTCGTGTCGTTGTAGAATTTCACACCATTCATTTCGCGTACGAGCTCGAGCCGGCCAGGCACGCCCGCAAACAACTCGAGCGCGCGGTGGCTGACGTCGTCTGCCACGCCAGCCACGCGAGCGACAGCGAGCGCGAGGGCGGCGTTATAGCGATTATGTATACCGGGAATGCGTAGCGCCCATGTATCTGGAAGTTTAAGTTCGTCTATGACGAATGTTTTTGATTCGATTCGGTCGCCGTATCTCTCTATGATGATTGGTGCGCACTGTTTGCCAACTATGAGCGTGTCTTCTGATCCTTGATTCAAAAAAATATTCGCTTTATCTGCGAGATATGCGTCTAAATCATCATGATAATAATTAAGGTGGTCTGAATAGAATGTCGTGAAAACGGCGACATGCGGACTTATCTTCGCTTTGCCGAAGCCCTGTAGTTGCCATGAATCAAGCTCGAGGACTGCCGTGTATTCTGGTGTCGCTTCTTTGAGAAGAGATAGATTAGAAACACCAC
This sequence comes from Candidatus Kaiserbacteria bacterium CG_4_10_14_0_2_um_filter_50_16, assembly GCA_002793115.1. Lineage (GTDB taxonomy): Bacteria > Patescibacteriota > Minisyncoccia > Phycocordibacterales > Phycocordibacteraceae > C7867-001. Next base: position 14,323 of record PFPP01000056.1, on the reverse strand, counting down.
GAATATTTCCACCAAGCAAAACTGGCTTGTCTGATGTTTTAAGAATTTCATAAATCATGTGTGCGACAGTTGATTTACCGCGTGTACCGGTAATTCCGATTATTGGAATGCCTGAAATCTCCGCAAACAGATCCGCGCTCATACGAATCGGTATGTTGTGTTTCTTCGCTTCCGCGATATACGGAGAATCAAGTGGAATACCTGCGGCCTTCAGAATAAAATCTCTATCTTTAAAATCTTCCAATCTGTGCTCGCCAAGAATAAACTGTATGTTTGGAAATTTTTGTAATTTGGTAACCGATTCGGCAAGTTGCTCCCGCGTTTTAAGATCAGTCACGATAAGCTCGGCGCCATATTCTGCGAGATATTTTGCATCACCAACTCCTCGACCCAAAAGACCGAGTCCCATGACGGTTATTTTTTTCGCCCGGAAATGTGAGCTTGCGTCCATAATTTCGTGTGCGAGCGGAAGGAGTCGAACCTTCGACCTGCCGCGTATCAGGCGGATGCTCTACCAACTGAGCTACGCTCGCATGTGTGTACTATATGTATCAAAAAAAGCCCGAATAGACAACATAAGCTCTGTCTTCTTCATCACCCCACCAACATAGAGCTTGCATGTCCCATGACGAAAAGGTTCCCGATAGGAGAACTTGCCCGGTCGCAATGGTCTGATTTGACTCTTACACAATTGACCTTGGTTCATATTAAGTTGCCTCTTCCAGAATGTCTCTTCTACCAGAACATCCATATTTTCATACAGATGTAACTGGATTTTTAGCTTTTCTTGCGAAATATCGAGAAATTCCTCAAGCCATCGTGCAAAAAATGCCACCATAACCGAATCTGTGTTCGAGAACGCAATTTCGGCGCGCGTTTTCTTATCTCCCTCGGCGGCATAAAGCATAAGTCCTGCAATGAACAGTTCTTGTCTCGAAATGCGAGCTAATTTCTTTTTTTGCCGTAGATATATCTGCCTCTCTCGTTCATCGCGCTTCGCACGCATAGTTTGTCGGAATCGCTCGCGGCGTGCTTCGCCACGACCCCATGCTTCACGGCGCAATTCCAAAACTCGTTCTTCAGTAAGTGGGAGATCTTCTAGCCACCGCGACAATGTGCTTTTTGAAACTTTGACTTGTTTCGCGATTGCACCATACCCTAACTTTTGCGTAAGTCGTAACTCAATTGCCTTCTCGCGTTGTGCCGATTTCATTAAAATAATTATACAAGACAGCCCGATTACAAATATGCCCTACTTAGGTTCTCTTGTGGATAAATAACAACTATCCCAATAATGCTATAGTTTTGGTATGGAACAACAATCGAAAAAAGCACGGCTATTGGGTTTCGTGTCATTTCTTTTAACAATCGGCCTTGTCGTTGATCTTGTGAATGGAGATTTTTTGCAAATTACAAACTGGAGTAGTGCAGAGAACATGGGAGGTGCATTATTTGAAGTAATTCTTCTTGTGGGAACATTCTTCTTTATCAAAGAAGTTCTGTTTCCTGCGTTCCATAAACGGAAAGAAGTCAGTATTGGAAAGTAAAAACAAATAAGTTCTGTACACAACAAAAACACCCTTCTGGGGTGTTTTTGTTGTGTATGTGTGAAAGATGTGTGTACTCTTTTGTTCCGCCTATTCCGTCCCGCTCGAGAGCTCATATGTGGCTCTCGAGCGACCACCGGATTACGTTCCCCGGCACTCGAGTGGCGTTTAAGGACGGCCACTATCTCCACTGACTCTTGCGAGTCAGATCGACTTGTTCCGGCTTTCGACCGAAACGGTTCCAATTGGATATGTTCCACGAACAGCTTCCGCTACCCGTGCCTTGTTACGACTTAGTCCTTGTCACTGAATTTGCCGTAGTTCTGCGCAAGGCAGACCTTCGGGCACCCCCAGCTCCCTTGACTTGACGGGCGGTATCTTGTGTGTTGTAATATTACTATTACACTTACAAACACCACTGGGCAAGCAGTTTTCCTGCACCCTAGCGGTTTCCGTAGGTACGAGCTTTCTTTCCGAGAGCTCGTAATTGATCGCGCGTCTTTAAAATTTTATTGAAGCCCGCATCAGTGAGATGTTCCTTGCGCCGATACGAAAGTATGATCTCTTTAAAGAGAGCATACGATTCCGCTTTCTTCGCTTGGAGCGGATTTTGATCAAGAAACGGGAATAGAACCTCCTCCATCTCGCGCGTACTCGTCACTTTATATTTGACATGCGGATACCATCCGTACCGCTCATAGGAGCAGTCATAGATTCTCCCGCAGCCAATAGTAACGAGTACGCGTTCGAGTATTTCTCGATCATCCGCGCGCACTTCAATTTCAAATTCAGGACGCACCTCAAGTACGCGCGACAGAGTTTTGTGTTTGCCGATACTGATAGAAAAGGAACCTCCTCCATCAATAAATCCGGCAACATACGCCCCATCGAGCGGCTCTCTACGAATTCGGTCCTTCCAATACGGAGCAATAAGGGCTGGATTTCTCTGCCCTTTCCTCCGCACAGTACTACGACCTCTGCTGACTTCTGATATATCTTTTGAACTTGTTGCCTTGTTCATACCTCGAGGTTAGTTACAACGAGGAACGTATCAGATCTCCCACGGTAACCCGCGTATCTGTGTATATCTATCGCGATGCCACTACACTTATAAAGCTTCCGTCGGCGAGATTCTCCCTGTACTCGAGGGATCTCCTGCTCTACAAGCCACAAACTGACATTCACGCTAAACACTGCTACTTTCTCCCTTCGGTCGGAATCCTCGCGGACAACTACCTGAGATTTCGCTTCGTCCACGCCGATGGAACGGTTGGAATTACACCAACTAGATACGCGGATCGCATGGCGACCCGAGTACAAGACTCGAGAACGTATTCACCCCGGTTTGGCTGACCCGGGATTACTAGCGATTCCGGCTTCATGAGGTCGGTTGCAGACCTCAATCCGTACTGGGGCCGGTTTTATAAGGATTAGCTCCGCCTTACGGCATTGCAACCCGTTGTACCGGCCATTGTATTATGCGTGCAGCCCAAGGTATCAGAGGGACATGCTGATCTGGCGTCATCCCCACCTTCCTCTCCCGTGAGGGAGCAGTCTCGCCTGGCCATATAGGCAACAGACAACGGGGGTTGCGTTCGTTACCCCACTGAAGGGAACAGTTCAAACCACGAACTGACGACGACCATGCATCACCTGTGCTACACCCTCGAAGGCTCTCCGACTTTCACCAGAGATGCAGTAGCATTTCTAACCTTGGTAAGGTTCTTCGTTTGTCGACGAATTGAGCCGCATAATCCACCGCTTGTGCGAGTCCCCGTCTATTCCTTTGAGTTTTAATCTTGCGATCGTACTACCCAGGCGGCTCGCTTACCGCGTTAGCTTAGTCTCACAGAGGGTCGATACTCCGTAAAACGAGCGAGCAACGTTGAGGGCCAGGACTACCGGGGTATCTAATCCCGTTCGCTACCCTGGCTTTCGTGTGTGAGCGTCAGGAACGTACCAGTGCACTGCCTTCGCCTTTGGTGTTCCCCATGATATCAACGGATTTCACCCCTCCACCATGAGTTCCGTGCACCTCTCACGCCCTCGAGCCATACCGTTTCCCTCGCAGACCGCAGGTTGAGCCCGCAGATTTAACGAGAGACTAATAAGGCCGCCTCGACACTCTTTACGCCCAATAATTCCGGGTAATGCTTGGGGCCTCTGTATTACCGCTCCTGCTGGCACAGAGTTAGGAGCCCCTTATTCATCGGGTACCGTCAATAAACTTCGTCCCCGATAAAAGATGTTTACGTACCTAAGCACTTCATCCATCACGCGGCGTCGCTCCGTCAGACTTTCGTCCATTGCGGAATATTCTCGTCTGCAGCCTCCCGTAGGAGTATGGACCGTGTCGCAGTTCCATCGGTGGGGATCGGCCTCTCAGCCCCCCTAAGCGTCGTAGCCTTGGTAGGCCGTTACCCTACCAACTAGCTGATACTACGCAGGCCGCTCCCGGAGCGAAAAACTTTACCATTCGGCCTCATGGCCTCATGGACTATCGGGAATTACCCATCCTTTCGGATAGCTATGCCCGACTTCGGGGGATGTACCTACGTGTTACTACCTCGTTTGCCACTCCCCTTGCGGGGCGTTCGACTTGCATGACTTATCCACGCCGCCAGCATTCACCCTGAGCTAGGATCAAACTCTCATTAAGAATAGGCGGAACAAAAGAATTCACACTCTCGCCCTACTTCGCCGAAACGGCTACAAAGGGCGAGTCTTTTCATTTTCATATTTCACTATTTGGTATTTCAAATAACAGCGCTAGACGACAAATGAACTCTTCCGAGTCCATTTTCTCGGGCGCGCGCCCGCCTTCTCATATAGGAGATGCGGTGTGGTCATAGTATAGGAGGGACAAAAGGAAGTCAACCTAAATGGACAGGCGCATAGCATCGTCCATTAATCTTTTGACTTTTTAAAAACGGGTATGAAAAATCTAAACAAAAATCCAATAGTGTGGTTCTTGGTCGCCATGGTTTTGGGTTGGTGGGCAATTAAGACTAACAACTTCGAATTTTTTGTCGTTTTTATTTCTGCTGTAATATTGGCAAAACAAATTGAGAAACTTTCTAAATAATAACGGATAACGGGAACAGCCATCATTATTTCAATCGGCTCAGGCCAACAACCGAACAGCTCATCTTGCATGAAATGACCCGTCCCTAATCTCTTCTGTTTCCGCTTTACCTTGTTGTAGCCTATAGGCGATTCTAAGGTAAACCTTGCAACACGAAAAGGTTGTTGGATTCTAGAGGCGGAAATGTTCTCTCAATCCCTTATCGGATTCGAGTGCTTCTGCGACAAAAAAGCGTATCTCACCGACACCGCTCTTTAGGTGTGCACGCACAAGTGAGACAAATTCCTCACATGCGTACGGATACACCCATACACTGTCCTGAATCCGAACGAACCCTGCTCCATCGAGCAGTCGACGGAGTTGATTGCGTGTGCGCCGACGTCGTTCGTTGATGTCGAAAATGAGCACTCGCCACTTCCCATCCCAAAATGCCGGTTCCGGTATTTCATACTCTCTAAACTCAATTTGCTCCATCATTTCCAGTCCCTTTTTTGTAATTTCAACACGACGCTTCCCATATTCACCAGACACCGTTACAAGACCATCTCGTTCAAGTCGATTGATTCCTTGTGTGATACGTCGATATAGTTGTATACGATTCTTTGCTGGACGATCTAATTTTTTCAGCAGACGTGTCATCTTCGGTGCCACGAGCGCAATACTAATAACCCCAGCTGTGGCAAATGAACGCAAGAGAAGATTCTTCATCGGCACTCGTCTCTGTTTCTGTTCCTTTTTCACTTTACCTTAGTATAGCCTATAGGTGATATTAAGGTTATTAAGGTATGGTGAGTGTGAACAATAAAAATGTAATTCCACACTAAAGTTAATTGACAAGATTGCGCACAGAAGATAGGAGCGTATGATATAAAGAGCCGTCACACCTTGTCTGATTCATGCAACATACAAAAAAGGAAAGAATACTCGATAAGGTTCAGCGAGGCAAGTCTTTTGTCGGAACAATTATTTCTTAACGAAATATCGCGCGAGCGGAATGAGAAGCGGCGCGGCGAGCAGAATTGAAGAATATGTACCCGCAATAACGCCAACAAGCATCACGAACGCGAACACGCGAGTAGCGGATGCGCCGAGAATAACGAGCGAAAGAAGAGCTAGCACGACAGTGAGCGATGTGTTGATCGAGCGAGTCATCGTTTCGCTGATGCTCTTCCCCACTGTTTGTTCAAATAGCTCTTTCGATCCGATCTTTTCATTGCGCGCGAGATGCTCGCGGATGCGATCAAAGATGATGATCGTATCGTTGACTGAATAGCCAAGGAGCGCTAAGAGCGCTGTCACAAAGAGCGCGTCTACTCTGGCGCCAGTGAAGTGCGCGAGAATTGCGAAAAAACCAGCTGGAATAATGAGATCGTGTACGAGAATCGCGATAACGGTAAGTCCATAGCCCCACGAAGGGACCGGGCGCGAGACTTTACGAAACGCAAAGGCGATATACAAAATGATGGCGAGCGCGACAGCGAGAATGGCCCAGAGCGCTTTATGTGCGAATTGGCCTCCGAGCGTCGGGCCGACTGAGGTATAAGAAAGTTCTGTTGTCGAGGCACTTTGCGAGAGCACAGTAAGCACCGCACTGTGCTCAAAAGGAGTTAGGGTGCGCGTGCGAATAGAAACCGCATTCGCGCCCGATGCGCGCACCGAGATGACACCGAGCGGTACAACCGCTATTTGCTTCTGGATATCTGCAAGCAACGGTCGTTCATTCTGGTAACCAACTTGCATCAAAGAACCGCCCGTGAAATCAATATCAAGCGGTAGACCGAAGAAAAGAGTCGCGCCGAAAGCGGCCGCGAGGATGAGGCCTGTGATCCAGAAATATACTGTCCGATGTATGGCGATATTCATATGTTTCGTATGCCACTTCCGAGTAGGAATTTCCAGACGCCACTCCTATCCTCTGGCACGAGCGCGAGCAAGAAGATGCGCGAAAGCGACACAGCTGAAATGAAGGACGCAAGCACGCCGAGTACGAAGACAAGCGCAAAACCCTGCACGATGCTCGTGCCGAGCCAGAAAAGAATAATGCCAGAAATGATCATCGTGAAGTGGCCATCGCGGATGGCTGTCCATGCGCGCGCGAAGCCGATATGCACTGCCTCGCGCGGCATTTTCCCTTCGCGCAATTCCTCTTTCGTACGCTCAAATATGAGCACATTCGCATCAACCGCCATACCGAGTGAGATGATGAGCCCAGCGATGCCTGAGGCCGTCAGCGTAACCGGTATGATCTTAATAACCGAAAGCATACCGACAAGATATTCGGCGAGAGCGATAACGGCGATAAGACCGGAGAAGCGATACCACATAATCATAAAGAATGCGATGATAGCGAAACCGATGATGCCGGCACTAACACCCGCAGAAATGGCGACAGAACCGAGCGTCGGACCCACAGAAGAACTGCTTTCAAGAGAAATGGGGACGGGAAGCGCGCCGAAATTAAGATTGCGCACGAGATCGCGCGCTTCGGTCGCGGTGAAACGGCCGGTGATGGTCGCCTGTCCGCCCGGGATCGCTTCCTGAATAACCGGTGTGGAAATCGGCTGTCCATCGAGGAAGATGGCGAGCGTCCGGCCGACATTCTCGCTCGTGATTTTTTCAAAAAGCTTCGCGCCGTCGGAGTTGAAATTAAGGATAACTTGCGGCGCGGCGAGGCCTGCGGTCGCGCCCGAACCGAACTGAAGTGCTGCGTTTGAAAGATAACGGCCAGTAAGACCGGTGGAGATAAAAGCAACCGATGAGGTTGCTTGTGGTGATTCTGTTGAACTCGCCGTCGTTGTGGCGAGCCTGAATTCAAGGGTCGGAGTTTCGCCAAGAGCGGCAACAGCGGCCTTAATATCGGTCACGCCTGGCAGGTCAACGATGAGGCGGTCTTCGGTAGTGCCTGAAAGCGCGCTCGCCTGATCGGTCTGGACGAGCGGTTCCGCGACGCCGAATAGATTCACACGGCGCTCTATGACGCCTTGAAGCGCCGAGAGAGCATCGCCACGGTCGCTCGCCGTCGTCTGGCTCATATCTGCCTTGTACACTAGCTCTGTGCCGCCAGCGAGGTCGAGACCGAGCTTGAAACGGTAGGGGCTTGTCGGGTTCGCCTCTGTCGACCACACGAAATAGGTAAGCAAAAGCCCTGCAATAAGTACAACAACTGCAAACACTCGATACCGGATCATGTGTAGAGTATAACTGAAACGCTTTAGAAAGTGAAATGAGTAAATAAACTATTCCCACGAGGCGACGCCTCGTGATAAAATACAAACATGGCAATGCGGAAAACAGAGTTCGCGATTGATGAGTGGTACCACTGTTATAATCGCGGTGTTGATAAACGAATTGTCTTTGAAGATAAGCGGGATTATTACCGTTTTCTTGAATACTTGTATCTTGTGAATACAAAGACTCCCTTACATCGTGCGGATCTCGGCATATGCGATCTCGAAGAAATTCTACTTCTCCCGCGAAAGGATATATTAGTTGCAATAGGAGGATTTTGTCTCATGCCAAACCATTTCCACTTGATGTTAAAAGAGATTATTGAAGACGGGATTACGACATTCATGCAAAAGCTCGGCACTGCATACACTATGTATTTCAACTCGCGTTACGAACGAATGGGAAATTTGTTCGTAAAGCCGTTTCGATCGCGACATATAGATACTGATCGCTACTTTCAATATCTCATCAATTATTTGCATTGCAATCCTGCGGAACTGTACGAGTCAGAATGGAAAACCGGGAAAATCAACAGACCAAAAGTTATGATTAAAAAGCTTATTGAGTATCCATACTCAAGTCTTGGTGCCTATGGAAGTACGAGATCACCGTTGCGCGCAATTCTTGATGAAACGATATTTGATGTCGTACGCCTATCGCCCGCTAAACAAATGATTGAAAAAGCTCGGACATATTATCTCGAAAATCCTACCATTCCTTAACTACCGCGAGGTACCACGAGGCGACGCCTCGTGGCGTTTTACACCCGACTAATTAATTTGTCAAGTACCGGAAAAAGATAAAAGGGTGCGGATGGTTTTGATGGCGATCGCGAGGTCGAGCCCGAAGGAACGATGTTTGAGGTAGTACAGGTCGAACGACAGTTTTCGTCGCGTTCGCTCAACATCGGCAGAACCGCGCGGTGCGTCGGCATCGTTAATCTGCGCCCAGCCGGAAAGGCCGGGGGTAATTAGATGGCGCATGCGGTAGTGTGGAATCTCCCGCTCATAAATTTCCGCGATCTTCGGCAGTTCCGGACGAGGACCGATGAAAGAAAGGTTACCAATAAGCACGTTCCATAACTGCGGTAATTCATCGATACGCGTCTTTCGGAGCAAACGCCCGAGTGTCGTCACTCGATTCTTTTTCTGCTGTTCTGGATCGCCGTGGTCGTCGAAAAGCATGGAACGCAACTTCACTATACGAAATACCCGGCCGTTCCTGCCGATGCGCTCATGGCGGATAAACGGCGAACCGTTTTTCAGAGAAAGGAACATCGCCGCGATACCGATAAACGGAATGGCGACAATAGATCCAACGGCCGCGAGAATAATATCGAATAAACGCTTAGCGGCATCATACATCGCACGGTGCCTAGGCAACGTCTCGAGAAGTTGACCAGCGTGCAAATGCGCAAGCGGCACCCGATCAAAAATTTCCTCATACAATGGTGCGAATTCTAAAAAGAGAATGCCGTTCGTCATGAAATCATAGAGCATCGGCATATCGCGTATGACGACCGAATCGGATGTATCGAGAACGATAATGCGGACGCCGTCTTTTGGGGCGGAAACAATCTCGTCCGCCACAGTGCCATTCGAGAGACCAGTCGTCTCAAGATGGCGGACAAAATGGATAAGATATCGCGAGTTTTCGCGCACTTCGTCATAAAGTTCGAGGACGGCGGGACCAGAACCAACCAGGAGCGCTGGTATGCGGGCGCTCGACTTTATTTCATACTTCATGCGATAAAAACGCCATATGCTCTCGGTCGCCACTGATACGATTAGATAGAGTACAAGAATGGTCTTCGGCGCAATGGAGAGCGGAAGGATAAAGAATAGAACAGCGGCAATCGCTACTGTCGCTGCTTGCGCTCCGAAAATACGCGGGCCCATGACGCGCCGAATCGGCCGCGTCTGTTTTTCATACAAGCCGGCGATATAGAACACTGCCAGCGAAAGAAAGAATATGGGTAAAAATGGCACGAAGTTTGCATCAAAGTAACTAAGGGATGGGAAAGACAGGTTACGGAGAAGAAGAGCAATCCAGAGAGATGCCGCCAACATGAAAAAATCTCCTATAAGCAGAAGTGCCGTCTCGCGGCGGTCGAATGCCATACGTATGGATACTATAACGCAAAAATATATTGTACAGTTGCACTATAGAATATGGAAACTATTGTCAAAAGGAAAATATTATTCATAATAACAAAATCGAATTGGGGTGGCGCTCAGCACTATGTGTATGACTTAGTGACCAAACTACCTCACGAACAGTTCGAGATTGCAGTGGCGCTGGGCGGTACCGGAGAATTACAAAAAAGACTTCGGGAGATTGATATCGCCATCATACCGCTTCAGAGCGTCCAACGTGACCTTTCGATCAATGCTGATGTGACTGGCCTCGCGCATCTCTACCGCGCAATCCGCGCATACAAACCGGACATAATTCATCTCAACTCCTCTAAGGCGGGCGGACTGGGCGCAGTCGCGGCCTGTTTGTCTGGCACTCCTAGAATTATTTTCACTGCACATGGGTGGCCTTTCATGGAGAAAAGAAACACGGCGTGGCGTTTATTCGCGCTATTCGGTTCGTGGGTTACTTCTCTCCTGTCACATACTGTTATCTGTATATCCGACCACGATTTAAAGATTGCGAAGCGAATGCCCTTCATCGCACACAAAGCTGTACGCATATATAATGGCGTTAATCTGCATCCGGTGCTCGATTCCGGAGAAAAAATTCGCGAAGCATTCCCTCATGGTGTGCGCATCACTGGCACCATCGGAGAACTGACGAGAAACAAAAATCAAATTGCACTCATCGAGCAGGCAAGAGATAACCCCAAGATGTATGCCGCTATCGTTGGTGAGGGCGAGGATCGCTCGTATTTGGAGAAAAAAATAGAGGAATACGGACTCGGGAGCCGGGTAAAGTTGTTCGGATTTATGCTGGCGAGCGAAGTGTTACGAGGTTTTGATGTATTCGCCTTGCCTTCAATAAAAGAGGGCTTCCCTTATGTGCTTCTTGAGGCAAGGGTGGCAAGCCTCCCCATTGTTGCTAATCGCGTCGGCGGCGTGGGTGAAATACTCGATGCTAAAGATATGAGTAAATTTTCGCTTGCGCGCATGATAGAAAAAACTATTGCCGTCTACCTTGCCGACAGATAGGTCACCTAGCCACCCAAATACTCGTTCGCGCTTATGTCGCGCGAAGCATCGCGGCCGTGGCGTGCAAGCGAGGTGACGATGCCAAGCGCTGCGAATTCAAGCACAAGGTGCGAACCGCCCGAACTCATAAACGGTATTGTCGTACCAGTCACCGGCATGAGCCCGAGATTGATGCTAACGTGTATCACGAGATGTGCGGCAAAGAGTATCAGCACGCCGAGCGTGAAGAACGCGTCAAAATTGGTCGCCGATGCGCGCGCAATCTGCGCGAGCCGCGCGAAGAGAAGTACATAGGTCGAGAGGAGAAGTATGACACCGATGAAACCCCATTCTTCCGCAAATGCCGCGAAAATAAAATCAGTCTGATACTCGGGTAGGAAACGCAGCTTTGACTGCGTGCCGTATCCAATACCTTTGCCGAAGAGCTCCCCCGAACCGACAGCGATCTTCGCTTGGTAGGCGTTATAGCCTGAACCGTGAATATCGCTTGCTGGATTCACAAAGGAAATGATGCGCGCCCGCTGGTAGGGTTTCAATCCATCAAACCAAAATACTGAAGCAACAATTAGACCAACGCATCCGAGTATAGCGAGATGCTTCTTAGAAATACCTGAAACAAGCATCATCCCGAGCCAGATGGTGCCGAATATAATGGCATTCCCCATATCCGGCTCGACAAGAATAAGCAACATAGGTGTGAGCGCGTATGCGCCCGAAACGATGGTGTGACGGAAATCGCCTATCTCGACATGCCGGCGCGAAAGATATTTGGCGAGTAGCGTGATGAGGGCGAGCTTCGCGAGATCCGCCGGCTGGAAAGAGATTTGACCGAATGAGAACCACGCGCGGGCGCCCATCACTGGATGAGTAAAAATGAGAAGAAGCGCAAGAAGTACGAATGAAATTATATATATCGTCATTACAACCGCCGTTCGGCGGATAAATCGCACATCAAGCGTCGAAATACTGAAATAAATACCCAGTGCAATGACGATCAAGAGAAGTTGCCGGAGCACGGACGACGGCCCCTGTCCAAACGTACTTATAGTGAGAATACCAAGAAGCGTGAGCACCAGGGCAGGAAGGAGGAGCGTCCAATCTCCGTCTAAGGCGGAAAAAATTCCAGACGCTCTTTTTAACAGATTCACGGAAGTGGAATAATCGGCATTACTTCTATCGAAGCGGGTACACTAGAGAATGCGCTGTTCCAGGTGAACGTCGCCGTCGCATTGCCTTGCGCGGGTATGAGAGGCAGTATCGTTTCCGATGCGGCGATAACATTCTTATACGCATCGCGCACAAAAACGATTGCCCGCACATTCATAAGTGGTAAGGCGCTTCCGTTCGCGAGCACTGCCTCGATGCGCGGCGTGTCTGCGGAGCCGCTTTGTATCGTGTTCGGCACCGTCGGTATGATGCGCGGATCAGTCGTCATAACGAACCAGTGCGGCGAAGATGGATCTATATCAAGGAATGCATTCACGATTGTTTGTTTCCCCGACGGCACATTCGGCACGAGTACTAGCACACGTGTGCCTGGCGGCAGATCAAGTGTACCGGTCAGTTCTTGGATAAGCGACTGGCCATTCCCGTACAACGTTATGCGATAGTGGACATTTTTTGCGGCGGCGTCGGCGTTTTTATTTTCCACTTCTGCGACAACATTCACGCGCCCTGCGCCATTCTGGATTGCCTTCGTGAACAGGACCGTCGGCGGTTGCTCTTGTGCGGCACAGAGATATGAGCACGGACCGCCACAGTCTACACCCGTCTCCCCTTGATTTATGGCCCCGTCGGTGCATGTCGGAGTTTTATAAAAAATAGCTACAGATACGATTGTTAAAAACACAACAACTACAGCTCCAACAATCAGTAGAATAATAAATCTCCTTTTTGCGGCCCAGGACATGCGGATAGTATAGCAAAACCGTCCGTCTTACGTCTGAGTGATTTTTTCAAGTGCTTGGTTCTGGCGGTTAGCTACTCTCTCCATCTGTAATGAGTGGGCTCGCGGGAATTTCTAGCAAGAAATTATCCGTGAGTGACCCTACGACCAAATTATGGATTGAACTTGAAGGTTGAAAGGATTTGCTTATACGTATTTTTGTAATCGTTGCTTAAATCAATTTCCGATGGTTGTAGATTGAAAAGCACAACGAATCGTTGTACTGTCTTTTTACTGTGTCTACCACAATTGATGTTGAAACTATTTTTTTATCGAAAACAGACCCGCTAAAACTGAACTCAGTATTGCACTCCACTTGTGTTGGCGTCTTTGCTTTTGATACTTGAAAAGTAAAAACTCAATGTGATGACTCATAACTATCGAATTCAAGATTCGCGGGGTACTGCATCTGAAATCCATATTTTTGATTTTCATATGTCTTCCATCCAGCTATTTTAGAATCTGAGGTCTGTGCCGTTGAAGTTGCTTGTTGCGACGCAACATTCCCAGACACCGGCTGATTTGTCTGATTCTTCTGCAGATACGCATATGCTCCACCAGCGAGCAAAAGCGCAATAATCGCCAAGATTAACGGAAGTGCAAAACCCTTATGTGAGTTTTTCATGCTACAGGTTATATCACAAACTTAACGAAAGATGTCGTCGTGCATGCCGAGGTTAACAAGAAGAAGCACGAGGACATTCTCGTGTATCTGATACATAAGTAGCAGGTCATGTTGTAGATGACATTCACGATATTTTTTGAATTCTCCCGCCAGTTGATGATCGCGTTGTCTTGGGTCTAGCTTTTCTCCACGAGCAAGTATTCGAACAGTTTGTTCGAGAATGTTCCGGTCAAAATCTTTGTGCCGAGAGAGTCTCTTAAAAGCAGTCTTATAACGGCGCGAGAGTTTAACTCTATACATACGCTACTTCTCACTAAGAATATCTCGATGTGCTTCCTCTATGGTCGCGTAGCTTTTACCATATTTGAGTGCCTTTTTTGCTTCTTTGACAATTTGCAACTTCTTTTCTCTAGGCAGGTAGTCAAAACTCCACACTGGAAATGGAATGGACTTAGTGTGCATCACCTGCGTGAGATAGAGCTTCACTCCCGAGGACATATCAAGCCCCATAGAACGGAAAGTTTTTTGTGCCGCGTTTTTGGTCTTGGCGTCAATGCGAATTTGCAAGGTTGTAGTCATGCGAACAAGTATATACCTATCTATTTCTATGTCAATACAATGTCATTACACATTGTGGATAACAAAAAACGCCACTTGTAGGAGCGTTTTTTGTTTCAAGTGCTTGGTTCTGGCGGTTAGCTACTCTCCCCATCTGTAACG
>PFPP01000059.1 GCA_002793115.1 Candidatus Kaiserbacteria bacterium CG_4_10_14_0_2_um_filter_50_16 | reverse complement strand
GATGGTGCTGGTTATTGTTACTGTAGCGATGGAACAGATTCATATGTACTCACCGTCAATACGGAGGATGATAAGGGTGGTTCAGACCGCTGCTATATTCGGGTAGGTCCATCAAGCGCCAACTTTTGTACATATCACCAGTTTCCTGGCACATGGGCCCATCAAGATTGTTCAACGCGATTTTAACTAAATATGCGATGCGTGCTTGGAGTGGATGAGGCGGGACGGGGGCCTCTGGCGGGGCCAGTCGCTGTTGGGGTGGTTGCTGTGCCTGAAGAGTTTGATGTGGCGCGGGAGTTCCTGGGTGTTGCTGATTCTAAAAAACTTTCGGAGAAAAAACGTGAAAGGCTTTTTAGAATGCTGGAAGCGCGCGTCGCCTTTGGAGACGTGCGTTTTACAGTTGAGCTCGAAGATGCCGAGATGATCGATAGGGAAGGTATTGTACCTGCCATACGCCGCGCGCTCTCGCGCGGCGTGAACAAGCTTGTAAAATATGGAAGTCAGACTTCAAGGAATTTTCAGAAGTCTGACTTCCATATTTTGCTCGACGGCGCGCTCCACGCACCACAAGAATATATGCAAGAGACCATCATCAATGGCGACGGGCTAGTCCCTGTTATCTCGCTTGCTTCCATTGCGGCGAAGATAACTCGCGACAGACTCATGGTTGAACTGGCGGAGCAGTACCCACTCTATGGTTTCGAAAAACATAAAGGGTACGGTACAATGGCGCATTACGAAGCGCTCAAGAAGTACGGACCTTGCGTTATCCACCGCCACTCTTTCATACACCTGAAGAGTTAACACCTTAACGCTTTGTTGTAAGCAACAAGGTCCGATTTCGTCCGTGGAGGCATCTGATTGTAGCTTCCAGAGGTAAATAACCCCACAAACAACACAAGCGCCACCGAAAGGATGGCGCTTCTCATTTTGTCAGCCGCATGCTAGGGTAGTGTCTATGTCAATTCGCATGCGTCATACCAGAGGCCATACCGGTAATCGCCGGTCGCATCATGCACTTAAAGGCATTCAAGCGATACAGGATAAAGAAAGCGGCAATCTCCGTCTCCCGCATCGTCTCGATGAGGCAACTGGCATGTATCGTGGCAAGCAGATTTTTACGCCCAAAGTGAAGACCAAGCATGAATCAAAAGCAAAAGGTCCTTCTACTGCGCCTGCAGAAAAGCATGCGCATGAACATGCACAGGAAATTCATGCAAACGCAGAAGCGGAAAGTTCAAAAGGGATTTCTGGCAAGGTCGCGACCGGCGGCCGGCCGAAAGCTCGGAGCGGTTTCGGCGGCGGTGTTTGATTTTAACGTGGCGGTTAACGTGGCGGTTCGACCGCCAAGCAACTTGGCGGTCGAACCGCCACGTTTTTTGCACATGCGCAGTTTGCGCAGTCACTTGGTCTGTTATATACTTACTCCACACAGATCTTTCCATGGCGAACCGACATTTAGCGCGCTCCGTTGTTCTTCAGACGCTCTTCGAATGGGACACTACCCATGCGAGTGAGAAGGATACTCAAACGATTCTCGCGCGCAACATCGCTGAATTCGGCGGCGGCGATGCCGATCAGCCATTTATAGACAACCTCCTCTCTGGCGTCCTCGCGAAACGGAGCGACATTGATCTCGTTATCGAGAAGGCCGCACCGGAGTGGCCCCTCGAGCGCATCGCACCGATCGATCGCAATATCCTGCGCCTCGGACTTTACGAACTCCTCTTCGCCGATCGCGCGCAAGTGCCGGCGAAGGTTGCCATTAATGAAGCCATCGAGCTCGCGAAGACTTTTGGCGGCGATTCTTCGGGTCGTTTTATAAACGGCGTGTTGGGCGCGGTGTATAAAGAGCTCGGCGAGCCAGGGAAAGACGAACAGGGGATAAAAAAGACGAAGCGTGAAGATTTGCCTGTAGAAAAAATGGGAGGCGCGATCGTATATGCCACACATAACGGGCAGTATTATCTGGCACTTGTACACGATGTTTTCGGCCACTGGACGCTCTCAAAAGGCCACATCGAAGAGGATATGACGCTGGAGGTCGGCATCGCGCGCGTTATCAAGGAAGAACTCGGTCTTACTGCTACTATAGGGACCAAAGTCGGCGAGAACGAGTACGTCGCTTCGCATCCGGAAAGGGGAAGGGTGCGTAAGCATGTATGGTTCTTTCTCGCCTCAAGTAGCTTCGAGCCAATCGTACTCAAGAAAAGTGGCGGGCTTGATGATGCGAAATGGTTCCGTCTCCAAGACATTATTGATCTCAACTTTTATGATGATATGCTTCCTATCGTTACAGTAGCCGTTCAAAAACTCCTCGACGCATATGCCTGATTTTTCTTATTGTGCGCGCATACTCGGTCTCTCATTCAATAATCTTAATCTTTTTATCGAGGCCCTGACGCACCGCTCCTATCTCAACGAACATCGCGACTACGCGGGAAAACATAACGAACGGCTCGAGTTTCTCGGCGACGCTGTCATCGAGCTCGCTACCACCAATTTCCTTTTCAAGAAGTTTCCTGCCACATCCGAGGGCGAACTTACCAGCTATCGCGCCGCTCTGGTAAACACCGCCTCTCTTGCCGAAAGTACGCGAGCGCTCAACATCAACGATTTTCTATTGCTCTCAAAAGGCGAAGCGAAGGACACTGACCGCGCACGCGATGTCATACTCGCAGACGCTTTTGAAGCGATCGTCGGCGCAATCTATCTCGATAAGGGATTCGAAGCGGCTGAAACATTTATTGCGCGGAACCTTTACGGCAAGATCGATGACATCATCGCGAAGCGTTCCTATCAAAACGCAAAAAGCCGCTTCCAGGAAATTGCGCAGGAGAAGCGCGGCATAACGCCAGCGTATGAGACGATATCCGAAGTCGGTCCCGACCACGAGAAACTTTTTACCGTCGGCGTGTTCATCGGAACTGAAGAAATAGCTCGAGGGGAAGGGCAGAGCAAGCAGGAAGCGGAACAAGCAGCCGCCGAATCCGGGCTCACGACGATGCGGTGGTGATACAATACATACCAATGTTGAAGCGACTAGAAATAGTTGGGTTTAAATCGTTCGCCAGGAAAACAGTCTTGGATTTTTCGAGCGCGACCACCGCGATTGTCGGACCGAACGGTTCGGGGAAAAGCAATGTCGCCGAAGCGTTCCGTTTCGCGCTCGGCGAGCAGTCGATGAAGAGCATGCGCGGCAAGCGCGCAGAGGACCTCATCTGGGGCGGTTCGCATTCGGTCCCGCGCGCTTCTCGCGCGGCGGTTGTCATCGTATTCGATAATTTGTCGGCGCGCGGATCGCGTCCCTTCAAAATTGACTTTGACGAAGTCGCGATCGAGCGCGCCGTCTTCCGCGATGGAACGAGCGAGTACTCGATCAACGGTTCGCGCGTGCGTCTGCGCGACGTTGTCGAATTGCTTGCCGGAGCGAATATCGGCGAGACGGGCCACCACATTATTTCCCAAGGGGAAGCGGATCGTATACTACTCGCGTCGCCACGCGATCGCCGAGCGATGCTCGAGGACGCCCTCGGGCTTCAGATCTACGAATTCAAGAAACATGAAGCGGCGAAGAAACTCGAAAAGACCGAAGAGAATATTGCGCAGGTCAATGCTCTAAGGAGAGAATTGACGCCGCATGTGCGCTTCCTCGAAAGCCAGGTAAAGAAACTTGAACGCGCCGATGCTCTGCGTACCGAACTCATCGACCTCGCGCGAACGTACTTCGCGATCGAGGATGTGTATATCACGCAGGAACAACTGAAAATTGTTGAAGAGAAACGGGCGACAGAGGAGCGACTTGTCGTCGTCAGTACCGAGCTTGAACAGATTGCCGACCCGAAATCAGCTGATCGCGGAACAGTGCAACGCACCGAAGCCCTGCGAAAGGCAGAACATGAAGTTTATGAACTCTCCGGTATGCGGACGGCGCTCTCGCGTGAGATAGGCCGCATCGAAGGAGCACTCGCCGAGGTACAGCGCCGCGCTTCTGTGGTCGTGAGCGAGCCATACGCGAAGGTGCCGCGCGAAGAGCTCGAAGCGCTGCATACCGAGGTCGAGACACAAATCAAGATTCTTGCAGGCGGGAGTATTGAAGCGCTCCGCGCCGCACTCACCGCCATCCATACAGCGATAAAGATATTCTTTACTCGGCACAGTATGCCGCACGATGAATACCTCTCTGACGAAGAAGATGCCGCACACAAGCTCGAAAGGGAGCACATCACGCTTATTGAAAAATATACAGCTGTTTCTGTGAGACTCGAAAAGGCTGAAACTGCACGAGCGCGCTCGCGCGAAGATATGATAGCGCTCGAAGAAACCAGCCGAGAAATTCGGCGGCGTATCCTCGATGTGGCTCAGGCAAAAGCGCATGAGGAGGGAGAGAGAACGAAAGCGGAAGCTCGCGAATTCGAGCTCACACTTCTTGTCGAAGCGCTTGAACGCGACAAGCAGGAAGTTGTCGTCCTGGGCGGTACAGAAGCCATGGCCTACGTAGCTCTTCCTGCGGCGCCACACGAAGAGCGCAAGATGCAAGAGGATCGTCACCGAACACTTGAACGTTTAAAGATTCGCCTAGAAGAGGCGGGCGGTACTGGCGAAGATATACGAAGGGAACATAAAGAAGTTTCCGAACGCGAGGCTTTCCTTACCACCGAACTCAACGATCTTGCAAAGTCGGCGGCGGGTCTTGGAGCGCTCATCCGCGACTTGGACACGGAACTCGCGAAGCACTTTTCTGAGGGACTCGAAAAGGTGAACACATCGTTCGGCGAATATTTCGCGCTTATGTTCGGCGGCGGGAGCGCGCGTCTCGCACTCGAAGAGCTCGAGACCGACGAAGAGGAAGCCGAAGATTGTGAGAAGTTGAACAATGTACCACAAGAAGAACAAAGACCCGGTATAGAAATCGCGGTCAATCTGCCGAAGAAAAAAGTGCGTTCACTCATGCAGCTCTCTGGCGGCGAGCGAGCGCTTACTTCAATTGCTCTCATCTTCGCGATGAGTCAGGTAAACCCGCCACCATTCCTTATTCTCGACGAGACCGATGCCGCGCTTGACGAGGCAAATAGCCATCGTTACGGCGATATGATAAAAAACCTCGCGAAGAAGTCACAGCTCATCGTCATCACCCACAATCGCGAGACCATGAGTCGCACAAACATTTTATACGGTGTTACCATGGGCGGCGACGGCGTCAGTAAGCTATTGTCCGTCAAATTCGACGAAGCCATCGTGGTGGCGAAATAAATTTCTCGGAGATTACACTTCCACTTATTATTATGCGGGAATAAAATCTAATTCTTTTTCTGGAATACGGGCAGCGATTAATTTCACGCGGATGGGGTTACCGAGCTGGTAGGTCTTGTGCGTGCGACGACCAATGAGGCGATAATGCTTCTCGTCGTACTCGAAATAGTCATCGCCGGCATTACGTATGTTAATCATACCGTCGGCATGCGTCGTTTTTTCTTCAACATAGAGACCGTGCTCGGTAACGCCAGAGATGACAGCATCGAATTCTTGCCCGATTTTGTCGGCCAAAAATTCGACTTGCTTCATCTTAATCGAGTCGCGCTCGGCGTCGGATGCCGCGACTTCGCGTTCTGAAGCATGAATCGCGAGGGTGTCAAACGTCTGCATCTCTTGCGTCGTAATTGGATCGCCACCAGAATGCGCTTTCAGGAGGCGATGTATAACGAGATCTGGATAACGACGTATCGGGGAAGTGAAGTGGGTATAAAAGTCGAATGCAAGACCGAAATGGCCTATATTGTGCGTTGCGTACACAGCCTTACTCATCGAGCGGAGAGTCGCCATCTTCACGAGATATTCCTCTGGCTTGCCCTTTACCGCTTCAAGAAGTGTATTCAATTCCGCACCAGTAACGTTGCCGTTCCCAGAAATTTTCAAATTATAGCCCATAACGCGCAGAAGATTCGCCAGATTTTCAATGCGGTCGGCATTCGGTGCATCATGAACACGATAGAGTGAATAAAAATGCGGCCCACCGTTTTTCGTTAGCTGTGCTAGATACTTCGCTACCGCTTCATTCGCAAGAAGCATAAAATCCTCGATGAGAAGATTGGTGGCTTTACGCTCTTTCAGATGAATGGCGATTGGCGTGCCGACCGGATCAAGCTCGACCTTCACTTCGGCCGTATCGAATTCTATGGCGCCCTTCGCTGTTCGGCGCGCACGGATCTTCTTCGAAAGTGTGGAAAGGAGCGAAAGTTCTTTGTGCAGAGTACCGATACCCATGTCAAGAACCTCTTGCGCATTTTCATATGTGAAGCGCGTATTGGAATGGATGACGGTTTCGCCAAACCACACATCTTTGACATTCGCCTCGCAGTCGAGTGTGAAGACGGCGGAAACTGCAAGACGGTCTTCCCCCTGTTTGAGTGAACAGAGGTCGTTCGAGAGAATTTCAGGGAGCATGGGGATAGTACGATCGACAAGGTACACGCTTGTCGCACGTGCAGTGGCCTCCTTATCGAGCGCACTACCCGACTTCACGAAGAAGGAGACATCAGCGATATGCACGCCAACTTCTATCATACCGTCGACGAGTGCGCGCACCGAAAGAGCGTCGTCGAAATCTTTTGCATCGAATGGGTCGATGGTGAAGGTTGTGACTTCTCTGAAATCACGACGCAGTCCGGCCTTGACGGATTGTGTAGCTTCCGTGGCGAGCATTGTGGCACCGTTCTTTTCAAGATTCTTCGCATCAGCAATGACACCAGGAGGGAAGTCGCTCGAGAACCCTTGTCCGAGCGCGAGCGCGCGCATCTCGGTCTCGTGCACGCCGGCCTTGCCGATAACTTGTTCTATGGTGCCGAGAGGGTATTCTTTTCCCGCGTCCCAACTCACGAGGCGCACAACGACTTTATAACCAAGTGGTGTATTATCTCTATCCAGTATGACAATCGGCACATACATCTTTTTATAATCAGGAGCAAGAAAGGTGAGGCCATTTTCCTCTACAAGAGTACCGACGAATGTTTCGCGCGCGCGCGAAACAATCTCGATGACTTTTCCCGCTTCTCGCGCTGGTATGTTCCCAATAGACGTGTCGCTATACTTGCCGATCGAAACGACTTTTACAATATCGCCCGAGAGCGCGTGATTAGTCCATTCTGGAGGAATGAGGAGATCCTCATGGTCTTCATCAATAGAAAAAAAACCGAAACCCTTCCGGGTCATCGTTATTGGGCCTTCATATGTGGCGTTCCTTGTCATTTTTCGTACTCTAGCAATATTATCGGGCTTCTGCTATAGTCGTTCGTATGTTGATGATTCGATTTCAGCGCATTGGCCGGATCAATGATCCGGCGTTTCGCATTGTTGTTTTAGAGAAAGAACGTGCGGCGAAGGCCGGCTCCATCGTCGAATTACTCGGTACTTATAATCCGAGAAGTAAGGCACTCACACTTAACGAAGAGCATGTGAAAGAATGGATCGCAAAAGGTGCTCAGCCGACCGATTCAATTCACAATCTCCTTATTAATAAAGGCGTCATTACAGGTAAGAAAGTAAATGCGCTGCCGCGGCGAACGCCGATTACATCAGTCGAAAAAGATGCTACAATAAATGTAGTGGTAGAAGCGGAACCGGAACCCGCGCCGGTGGCACAATAGTTCGATACGACTCACCATAATATGGAACCGGACCAAGCCTTTCTCGAATATACAGTGAAGGCGCTCGCCGACCACCCCGAATCGGTTGAGACGACTCGCACTATCGATCAGATGGGCGTCCTGCTCACGCTCACCGTCCACCCGGAGGACATGGGAAAGATTATCGGCAAAAGCGGCAAGACCGCGGAGGCATTGCGAATTCTCCTGCGTGTGGTGGGGATGAAGGGGAACGCACGCGTGAATCTCAAAATAAATGAACCGGTCGGCGGGAAGAGGAATGTGGAGATGAAGACGGTTGATCAGGTAGTTGAAGAATTATAAAAGTGACATTTCATTTCATTACACTTTTTAAAGAAGCTTGTGACGCATACCTAAGCGCGTCGATTATCGGACGCGCTCGAAAAGGAAAAAAAATTGAAGTCAAGTATCAGAACCCACGCGATTTTACAGAAAATAAATGGGGCAAGGTAGACGAGCGTCCGTATGGCGGCGGCCCAGGAATGGTAATGACTGCACAGCCAGTCATACGGGCAGTGTCCCGAGCTTGTCGAGGGACTGTGAGAAGGAACAAAATAATCATCTGGTTCTCTCCATCAGCCAAGCAATTTACCAACAAAGATGCCGACATACTCGCCACATATCAAGATATCATCTTGATATGTGGGCGCTATGAGGGCATTGATGAACGCGCTAAGAAAATCCTCAAGACACTCGCACCGGTAAAAGAATTCGCTATTGGCGAAGCTATCTATACGGGTGGCGAAATTCCGGCGCTCGCAATTGTTGATGCTGTCACGCGTCGCTTACCTGGTGTCCTCGGTAAAGATGCGTCAGTCGAGGAGCGCCGCATCGCCTCCCACATGGTCTACACTCGTCCCGAAACTATTGTATATAAAGGTAAAAAATATCGCGTCCCGAAAGTCCTTCAAACTGGCCATCATGCAAATATTGACAAGTGGCGCTCTTGTAAGTAATTTCCACTTCTATTTTTTATCCACACCTCCTCTTGCGCAAAAACAGGCGGTCTGATATACAGAGGAGTATAGATACGAGTGAGTAATGGAGTGCGGGGCGCAAAAATTCATACGTGAGTTGAAGAAGAGCGCAAAAGCGAAGCGAAGCAAATCTGCGTGTGTTTGCGTGTTTACATATTCCGACCTTTATTACTTCACCGCCACATCACATGCGCAAAAATCTCGTCCAAAAGACTTTCGGTGCATTTCGGGCTCCTTCAGTCCCATTTCCGGACCTCGTAGGGCATCAGCGCGGTTCGTTCGACTGGCTCTTAAAAGACGGTCTCACCGAGCTTTTTAAAGAATTCTCACCAATCACCGATTATTCCGGAAAGAAATTCGAACTTCAATTCGAGAGTTTTGAAGTCGGCGAACCGAAGTGCGATGAGGAATTTGCGCGCGAGAATATGCGTACCTACGAGGCACCGGTAAAGGCAACTGTCAAGCTTATTAACAAGACGTTCGGATCGGAAAAATCGCAGGAGATATTCCTCGCGGATATGCCGATGATGACGCCACACGGCTCTTTCATCGTTTCGGGCGTCGAGCGCGCCATCGTTCCGCAGCTCGCGCGGAGTTTCGGAGCTTTTTTCATCTCGGATCTCGTGCGCGGCAAGTCATTTTTCGGCGCTAAGATCATTCCTCTCCGCGGCGTATGGATCGAATTCGATTCGGAAGCGAGTGGCGCCATTTTTGTGAAAATCGATAGGAAACGGAAATTTCCCATCACTCAGCTCCTGACGGTTTTTGGTGGTGGCTTGGGCGAGGCGGTTGCAAAACATTTTGCCAAGGATCCACCCGCGCTCGCGGCGGTACAAGCGACGCTCGCACATGATGAAACAAAGTCCGTTGAGGAAGCATATGTCGAAATCCATCGTCGCATGCGTGACGGCGACCTCGCGACGCCCGAGAATGCAAAAAACTTCGTACAATCGCTTTTTTCAGCCGATCGCTATGACCTCGGGAAGGTTGGCCGTCATCGCCTGAACGCGCGTTTTGGTTTCCCGGTGACCGAGAAGGCGCTCGAGAAACGCACGCTCGGACTCGCGGATTTCGTCCATATCATTTCGGAAATTACGAAACTGAACGCCGATCCCTCGGCGCGCCCTGATGACATCGATCATCTTGGATTCCGCCGCGTGCGCTTTGTCGGCGAATTGCTTCAAGCCCGCATGCGGGTAGGCATGAGCCGGATGAAGCGGAATATTCAAGATCGCATGTCGACTATCGAGAGCGAAACCACGCTTCCGATGGCGCTCGTCAACTCGCGCCCTTTTTATGCCGCTGTGCATGAATTCTTCACCGTCAATCAGCTTTCGCAATTCATGGAACAGCAGAATGCTCTCGCCGAGCTCGAAAATATGCGGACGCTCTCGGCGCTCGGCCCCGGTGGGCTCACTCGGGAACGAGCGGGCTTCGAGGTGCGCGATGTGCATCCGAGCCATTACGGGCGTCTTTGTCCCATACACACGCCGGAAGGGCAGAATATAGGACTTATCCTACGACTCGCGATTCACGCGCGTACTAATGACTACGGCGTTATCGAAACGCCGTACGTCCGCATAAAGAATGGAAAAGTGACGAACGAAATCGTGTATCTCAACGCGCTTGATGAAGAACTCGAAATGGTGGCGCATGGCGCGACCAAGCTCGACGAGAACGGCCGCATCATTCCTGATTTCGTCGAGGCGCGCCATAAAGGTGATCCGATCATCATCCCGCGCGATGCCGTCACTCTCATGGACGCTTCGACCTACCAGATGTTTTCCATCGCAACTTCCATGATTCCCTTCGTCGACCATGATGATGCGAACCGCGCGTTGATGGGTTCGAACATGCAGAAGCAGGCAACTCCTGTTCTCATCCCTGAAGTTCCGCTCGTCGCGACAGGTATCGAAGCGCACGCGGCGCGCAGCACCGGCCGCCTCGTATTAGCTGTCGAAGCAGGTGAAGTCGTATACGTCGATGCGCGGAAGATTGTGGTGAAAAATAAAGAAGGGAAGTCAATGGAATATCATCTCCAAAGACTTACTCAGACCAATCAGAACTCGGCGTTTATGCAACGTCCCTCGGTCATGCTCGGTGATAAGGTAAAGAAGGGAGACATACTCGCAGATAATTCATCCACCGATCAAGGGCAGCTCGCTCTCGGCCAGAATGTGCGCGTCGCGTTTATGAGTTGGAATGGCGCGAATTACGAAGATGCCATCATCATCTCAGAGCGGCTTGTCGAAGAAGCGAAGTTCACGACGGTGCATATCGAGGATTTCGATTGCATGGTGCGCGATACGAAGCTCGGTCCAGAAACAACGACACATGACATACCGAATGTCGGTGAATTGCGTTTGAAGAATCTCGATGAGGAAGGGGTGATCCGCATCGGCGCGGAAGTGCGCCCCGGCGATATTCTCGTGGGTAAGGTGACGCCGAAGGGCGAAACGCAACTGACGCCGGAAGAACGTCTCTTACGCAGCATTTTCGGCGATAAAGCGAAAGATGTGAAGGATACCTCGCTTCGCATGGAAGGAGGCAAGCGCGGTCGTGTCATCGGCGTCCGGATCTTCTTGCGCGAACGTGGCGACCAGCTCGAAAGCGGCATCATTAAGAAGATCGTCGTCACTGTCGCGCAAGTGCGTAATGTTTCAGTCGGCGATAAACTCGCGGGACGCCATGGTAACAAAGGTGTCATCAGCCGCGTACTGCCGGTTGCCGACATGCCGTATGACAAGGACGGCAATCCAGTCGATCTTATTCTCACGCCGCTCGGCGTTCCTTCCCGCATGAATCTCGGCCAGATTCTCGAAATGCACCTCGGGCTCGCCGCGCACACGCTCGGCTATCAGGCAATCGTTCCGCCCTTCGCAGGCGCGACTGCAGACGAAATCCGCAACGAGCTTGAGGCGGCAGGTTTCTCAAAGACTGGTAAGATGCAGCTCTATGACGGACGTTCGGGTGATGCATTCGCACAAACGATTGCGGTCGGTTACATGTATGTCCTCAAACTGCATCATATGGTAGAAGACAAGATCCATATGCGTTCCATCGGCCCATACAGTCTCATTACCCAGCAGCCGCTCGGCGGCAAAGCGCAAAATGGCGGCCAGCGCTTCGGCGAAATGGAAGTCTGGGCGCTCCTCGGGTATGGCGCCGCCTATACATTGCGCGAGATGCTCACCATTAAGTCAGATGATATTCAAGGTCGTTCCGCCGCCTTCGACGCGATTGTGAAGAATGAACCAATCAGTCACACCGGCACCCCCGCATCCTTCGCAGTTCTTACCAACCAGATTCGTGGCCTTGCACTTGACATAGAACCCTTGAACTTGCCGCCACTCTCGGAATAGGATTAATTATTAATATATATGGCATTCACTTCCCGCAACAGTTTCTCCTCGCGTTTGCCTGCCGGCAAGCAAGATACCTGGAATAGTCTGCGTCTGGCAATAGCTTCACCAGAGCGCATCCTCGCATGGTCTTCTGGCGAGGTGACCAAACCAGAAACCATCAACTACCGCACTCAAAGGAGCGAAAAACACGGGCTCTTTGATGAAAAAATCTTTGGTCCCGAGAAAGATTACGAGTGTTACTGCGGCAAATATAAAGGCATCCGGTATAAAGGCATCGTGTGCGATAAGTGCGGCGTTGAAATAACGCGTTCCATCGTTCGGCGCGAGCGCATGGGCCATATCGAGCTTTGCACGCCAGTCGCACACATCTGGTTCCTTCGTTCAGTACCGTCGCGCATGGCGCTCCTCCTTGGCGCATCCGCAACCGACATAGAAAAGGTTGTGTATTTCGCTGGTTATATCATCACCACAATTGCGGACAATGAAAAAAAGCGCCTTTTCGCCGAACTTGAGAGTGAATATAAGTCTAAATATAAATCGCTCGGAAGCGACAAAGATCGTGATGCGCTCAAGGAGAAGATGACACTCATGAAGTCCGAGATTGACGGCATCGTGGCCGGCAGGGTTCTCGACGAACTCGAGTATCATCGCTTCTCGGTAAAGTATGGCGGTCTCTTCGAGGCGCGCATCGGCGCCGAGGCCATTTACGATATATTCTGCAAAATAGATCTTAAGGAGCTTGAGAAGACGCTCTCCGCGCGCTATGAGCGCGCTGGCGCCGCCGAGCGCGAGAAGCTCGTCAAACGCCTCTCTCTCATCGCAGGGCTTATCGCCTCGGGCGTACGTCCCGAGTGGCTTTTCCTGACGCGGATTCCAGTCATTCCGCCGGCGCTTCGGCCCATGGTTGCGCTTGAAGGTGGCCGTCATGCGACTTCTGACGTGAACGATCTCTATCGCCGCGTCATCAATCGCAATAATCGTCTCAAAAAACTCATCAATATCCACGCTCCGGAAGTCATCCTGCGTAATGAGAAGCGCATTCTGCAAGAAGCTGTTGATGCGCTCCTCGACAATTCAATCAGGAAGAGCGGTGCCGCCGCCGGTGCCATGACACTCGCCCAGCGCCGGCCGCTCAAGTCGCTCGCCGATTACCTGAAAGGGAAGCGGGGGTATTTCCGCCAGAATTTGCTCGGCAAGCGCGTTGATTATTCAGGCCGTTCGGTCATTGTCGTCGGTCCCGATTTGGAGCTTGACGAATGTGGTCTTCCGAAGCATATGGCGCTTGAACTTTTCCGTCCATTCGTCATTGCCGGACTTCTCGAGCGTGAGTTCGCGTTCAACATTCGCGGTGCGGGGCGCCTCATCGAAGACGGTGTTCCGGAAGTATGGGAGCTTCTTGAAGAAGCCATTAAAGGAAAATATGTACTCCTCAATCGTGCGCCAACCCTCCACCGTCAGGGCATCCAGGCATTCCGCCCGCGTCTTATCGAGGGCAATGCTATTCAACTCCATCCGCTCGTTTGTAATGCATTCAATGCGGATTTCGATGGCGATCAAATGGCGGTGCACGTGCCACTTTCAGAAGAAGCGCAGTGGGAAGCGGAGAACATTATGAGCGCCAACAAAAATATCCTAAAGCCGGGTTCGGGCGAAATGATCGTACTCACGGGGAAACCGCTCGATATCATCCTAGGCGTCTACTGGCTCACGAAAGCAATCGACGGGGCCAATGGCGATGGAGGATATTTTTCTTCGCCGAACGCGGCTATTCTCGCATCCGAGTACGGCGCTATCGATCTGCGCGCCACAATAAATGTTCTGCCGGTCGTCGAGAAAGAAAAGTATGCGGCGTTCGATGGACATCCGTTCCAGACGACTGTCGGTAGGCTTTTCTTCAACACCGTGTTGCCCGCTGACTATCCGTTTATCAATGAAACTATTACGAAGAAGGTGCTCGCGCGCATCGTTACTGACTGCATTACACGGTATGGAATCGATGCGGTACCGGATATCGTTAATAAGGTAAAACGTTTCGGTTTTGATTATGCGACTCGATCAGGCATCTCGTGGGCTATTGACGACATCTCCGTGCCTGAACAGAAGTCGCGCATTGTCGCCGAAGCGGCAGCAAAGGTCGTCAAAATACAAGAAGATTATACAAACGGCCTTCTCGCCGAGGAGGAGAAGCGACGCATGGCTATTGAAACGTGGCAGGGCGCGAAACAGGCGGTCGAAGAGCAGGTCGCTCTCGAACTCGACCCGATGGGTTCCGTCGCTGACATGGTACGCTCGGGCGCTCGCGGTACACTCGGCAACCTGACACAAATGGCTGGAATGAAAGGCCTCATTCAAGATACGTCCGGCGTGACGATTGAAGTTCCTATTATTTCCTCGATGATCGAGGGATTAAATCCGATCGAGTATTTTATGTCGACGCACGGCGCGCGCAAAGGCCTTACCGATACGGCACTCGGTACCGCCAAAGCGGGTTATCTGACTCGCCGCCTTTTTGATGTTGCACAGGATTCCATCGTAACCGAGAAAGATTGCGGCACCGATCGCGGCGTGAAAATACATCGCATAAGCGCATCCGGCATCCACATCAATTATGCTGAAGTCCTTCGCGGCCGCGTGCTCGTTGAAGACGTATCTATCGGAAAGACCGTTCTTTTCAAAAAAGGACAATATCTTTCTGCGGAAGATGCCGGAGTACTTGCCGCATCTTCAGTTTCCACTGTCGTTGTTCGCTCGCCGATGTCCTGTGAGACGCGCTATGGGATCTGTCAGACCTGTTATGGCATGGACTTCACGACCCAGGAGATCGTCGATGTAGGAGAGGCGGTCGGCACAGTCGCCGCGCAAGCCATCGGCGAACCTGGAACGCAGCTCACCATGCGCACCTTCCACCAAGGCGGTGTTGCCTCGATTGGCGGCGATATCACGAGCGGTCTTCCGCGCGTTGAGGAAGTGTTCGAGAAGCGCTCGCCGAAGCATCCGGCAGTCATATCGAAGTCTGACGGGCTTGTTATTGAAATGAAAGAAGCAGGCCGCGAGAAAGTAATCGTCATAGCACCTTTAGCTGGACAGGGGAAGAAGGACGGTTCGTCATATGACTATCTCGCACCATATCCGCGCGTTCCCTTGGTAAAAGAAGGTGATACAGTCGTAAAAGGCCAGATTCTCACCGACGGTTCGGCCGACCTCGACGATCTCTTCGAATATGCCGGCCGTGCGGCGGTGCAGGAATATATTATTACCGAGGCATCGAAGATTTATGAACTGCAAGGAGCATCGGTGTCACGCAAGCATCTCGAGGTCATCGTGAAGCAGATGTTTTCGCGAGTGAAGATTACAGATGCTGGCGATACCGATTATTCAGTCGGCGATGTCGTGGAGGATTGGGAATTCGCCAAGGCGGTCGCAGATATGGAAACGGCCAATAAGATAGCGCCGAAGGCGCGAGAGATTGTGCTCGGCATCAAAGAGAGCGCGCTCTCGCGCCGGTCGTTCCTCTCGGCGGCATCTTTTGAGCAAACGACGAAGGTTCTCATCAACACAGCTCTTCGAGGAAGTATTGATCATTTACGCGGATTAAAAGAAAACGTTATTCTCGGTCGTCTCATTCCGGCCGGCACCGGCTTCGCCGGAAGCAAGAAATACGCGAGCATCAAGAAGCTTCAGGCAGAACGTCCTGCTCCGACGCAATCGTCCACACGAACAACATACGCTCAACGCTCTCCCCGCGCGATCTAAAAATATTCCGTGGTGACCAGACTTCAAAAAGCGGTACAATCAAACGATGTCGGACACGGTACAGCAGATAAAAGAACGCCTGAACATTCAGGACATCATCAGCCCTTATGTGAAGCTCACGAAAGCAGGGAAATCCTTGCGCGGACTGTGCCCCTTCCATAAAGAGAAGACGCCCTCCTTTCACGTGAGTCCGGAACGCGGGGCGTGGCACTGTTTCGGTTGTGGGCTCGGCGGAGACGGATTCTCTTTTATTGAAAAAATAGAGGGAGTGGATTTCAAAGGAGCTCTAAAGATTCTTGCCGAGATGGCTGGTGTTACTGTCGAGTATGCTCAAGGCAGACGCGACGAGGACACGTCAAAAAAAGAACGACTGCGTGAGGCAATGAGCCGGGCGGGCGAATGGTACGCCGGCAAGTTTCTTGGGAGTCCTGCCGCGGCGTATGCGAAACAGCGCGGCCTTTCTGATGAAACGATTACATCGTGGCGTCTCGGCTACGCGCCCGACGTGTGGCGGGGGCTTCTCGAAGCACTGACCGCCGAGGGGTTTACGACAGATGAACTCCTCGCCGCCGGATTGATAAAAGAAGCGGACGGGAAACCAGGCACGTATTACGATCGATTCCGCAATCGACTGCTGTTTCCAATACGCGACGCCGCCGGTCGTGTTGTCGCGTTTACCGGCCGTATTGTATCCTCCGAATCCTTAGTGAAGGATGGCACGGTCGAAGTAGCAAAATATCTCAATAGCCCGGAGACCGAGCTGTATCATAAATCAGAAATTCTGTTCGGTATAGATAGGGCGAAGAATGCGATTCGCACGCGCGGGTTCACCATGCTCGTCGAGGGGCAGATAGACGTAATTCTTGCGCACCAGGCGGGTTTCGCCAATGCAGTGGCGCTTTCTGGCACAGCGCTCTCCGAACGCCATCTCGCGCTTCTGAAGCGTTACAGCGAGAACCTCATGCTCGTTCTTGATGCCGACCCCGCCGGACTGAAAGCGACAGCGCGGTCTGCGGTGCTCGCCTTCCACGCAGGACTCCGGGTGAAGGCGGCCCGGCTCCCGAAGGGGAAGGACCCGGCCGACCTGATCAGTGAGGATGCAAAAGATTTTTCGCTCCGCGTTGCCGCCGCAAAACCTATTGTCGAATTCTTTCTAGCTGAGTTCGCGGAGCTAGAACGAGACCAACATCGGTTCCAACGTCTTGTTCAAGAAATAATATACCCACTCTTAGCCGCCATATCAAATTTGACGGAGCGCGGGTATTTTATAGAGAAAACTGCCAGATATCTTCCGGAAGTTCCCATCAAGGATATTCATGAATCGGTTAGGCGTCTGCCGAAACAGCCAGTTGTCAGGGAAGTCGTGCAGAAGAGTTCGATTCTGACGGCGTCGCCACGCTCACCGTCGGAAATTCGCTCTGAACAGCTTCTCGCTGTTGTCCACGCGTATCCCCATACGCCACTTGCGGAGCGCGTCATATTGGAATATTATCGAATTACTGAAGCTCAAGAACTGCCGCCTGTCGCGCTTCCGGAATCGGTTTTGTTCTCTATAGAACAGACATTCGGTGAGGATCCGGACGAGAGAGCGGGAGACGAGCTTCTCCGCGCCTTTGAAGAAGCTGTCATCCGCGAGGCGTATCAAGAAGCAGTAGCGAATTTACGCAGAGCCGAGGCCTCGAAAGATGCCTCTCGTGTTGCTAGTGCGCAAAACCAGTGCGCAAAACTCTCTGTGCGCCTCGCTACATTCGGCAGCTGATTTATTTTTACATGGCACTATCTACTACAAAAAAGAAGAAAAAAACTCTTCGACCCTGCTCGAGGCGCGTCGCAAAAAAGCGGATAATGAATTCGGGACGCAAAAAACCAAAGCGTACGAAGAAACAGATCGTGCGTACCGCCGCGCGCGTGTTGAAATCAAAGGCGAATTCGCAGAAAGCGCTTTCGGCTGAAACGCTCATCGAAAAGGGGAAAGAGCGCGGATATGTCACCTATGACGAAATCCTGAAATCGTTTCCGCACGTTGAAAATGATGTACATTTCCTCGAGTCGCTCTACGAGCGATTCAGTATCGCCGGCGTTGACGTGCTCGAAGGCGGCATGCTCGAGGATGCCGCCGACGAATATCTCGCGACGCGCAATATTAAAGACCGCCATTCGACCAGCTATGACTCCATCCAGATTTATCTCCGCGAGATCGGACAATATCCGCTCCTGACTGCTGCCGAGGAACGCGAGCTCGCGAAACGCATCGAGAAGAGCGACGCGGAAGCGCGCAATATCCTCGCGCGCAGCAATCTGCGCCTCGTCGTTTCCATCGCGAAGAAATATGTCGGCCGCAGTCCCGATCTCACACTCCTTGATCTTATCCAAGAAGGGAATCT
Source organism: Candidatus Kaiserbacteria bacterium CG_4_10_14_0_2_um_filter_50_16 (assembly GCA_002793115.1). Lineage (GTDB taxonomy): Bacteria > Patescibacteriota > Minisyncoccia > Phycocordibacterales > Phycocordibacteraceae > C7867-001. Next base: position 14,825 of record PFPP01000059.1, on the reverse strand, counting down.
CGGCCTCTTTCGCGCGGTAGACAAGTTTGATTGGAAGAAGGGATACAAGTTTTCAACCTATGCAACATGGTGGATTCGCCAAGCGATTACGCGGGCGCTCGCCGATCAATCGCGCACGATTCGCATCCCAGTTCATATGGTAGAAACCATCGCGAAATATAAGCAGGTGTCGCGCCGTCTCTCACAGGCACTCGGCCGCGATCCGCAGGCAGAAGAAATCGCAGTAGAGATGGGCGTCGAGCCGGAAAAAATTTATCAGATAGAGAAGATAAATCAGGATACACTCTCTCTAGAGAATCCAGTCGGTTCGGACGACGACGAGAAATCAACTCTTGGCGATTTCATTCCTGATGATAAGATCCCGTCGCCGGTGCAAGAATCTTCTGAACGTATTCTCACAGAGCAGGTGCACGCGATTCTGAGCGACCTCTCGCCAAAAGAGCGTAAGATTCTGGAGATGCGCCACGGTCTTACGGACGGCATCTACCACACGCTTGAAGAAGTGGGCAGGGGATTCGGCGTAACACGCGAACGCATACGCCAAATCGAAGCGAAAGCGCTGGGGAAAATCCGCACGCACGATAAAGCCCGGCATTTGAAGTCGTACTAGTTCGAAACCAAGACTGTCGCTTGGGAAGTAACTTAACGGTTACATACGTAAGTTAGAATCAACATGAGCAAAAGCCCGCTTATAAACGCGCTCGGGGCGATGGCGTACATCACCGTTATTGCTTCGGTGTTGTATTATGGCCCCGGGAAATCTTTCGCGATAGACGGGATTATTGCCCCCATTGTCTTTTTATCCTTATTTGTCCTCTCCGTCGCCACGATGGGATATTTCTTCCTCTATCAGCCCGCCCAGCTCCTTTTTTAAAACAAACAAAAGGAAGCAACGAAACTCTTCCTAACGACCGTGATAATCTTTGCCTGCGTTACAGTGGCGATTCTTCTCTCCTGGATTTTTCTAAGCATTTTGCTCCAGTAAAGAAGAGGCCCATCTCGCGATGGGCTTCTTTAAGGTCATTCCGTCTTATTTAATCGCCGGGGTCCCACATTTGAACGACGGTTAAGTGGCTTCCGGCTTTTCGCTGTCTTTGTGGATCCCGCGCGTATTTCTTGACGCCTTCGCATAGGAAATGAGCATCTCGATAACAGCAATTATCTTTTCTGGTGTCATAGTGCATCCCTCTCAAGTTCGATCTGCCATTACTTAAGCATTTCAAATCAACAATTGCAATTTTGCCCTATATAGGCCAGAAAATATTTAAACTTATTTTGCAGATGTTCGGTAAATGAAATCGTTCGTCGGGTTCGGATCCTCGCATTTAGTAAATCCATTCTTAATCCAGAAATTCTCACTTGGTTCTTGCACTTGGACGGCACGTATATCTTTGAAATTATTTGCGGCCCATGACAAAACGGACTGAAGAGCTTTACTTCCAAAACCCATATCTTTCTGGCTATCTGGTAACGTTGTCATGTTTGTTATGATCACATCAGCACCGCCATAATCATTCAGAGCAATTCGTATCGTTACGACTGCATCTTCATAAGAAAATGTAAGTCTGTAAGCATCTACCGTTGGTTTATCTAGTTCGACTTTCGCCCCGTATTTCTCCAAAAAAGCTATTCTTGCATCAATTGACTCCTTTTTCGATTTTAAATTTTCAGGACCTGGCGGCGAATTAAACATACGCTCATCATATCAGGTTCCGACGCCTTATCTTCTTTTTCGCTATACTGGCCTCATGGCAAGGCAGAAGAATCAGGCAAGTAGGGGAGTGAAGCCGCTCATCAAGCACTGGAGCCATTCTTCGCTCATGGCGTACCTGCGTAATCCGCTCGCCTGGTATAAGCGGTATGTCGAGGAGATATACGATATGCCCACGACGCCCGCCACTGTTGTCGGCAGTGCCGGACACCGGGCGCTCGAGCATTTTTACAATGGTGCGCCCAAAGATATCGCCGTACGGAAAGGACTGGAATATATCCGTAACATCGGAGACTTCGAAATCGATTTCGGCAGGGCGAAAACGCGCCGTGCGAAAAAGAAAAAGCGAAAGATGATGGAACAGGAATATCTGCGCGCAATTTCGTTTTACCTGAAGCGGCCACCTCGTCACACGGTACTTGGTGTTGAAGTAAAAGGTATCGTAGAAGTAGAAGGACTCCCGTTACCCATCAAAGCTGTTTCGGATCTCGTGGTAGCATCACGCGTTGAAAAGGGCTCGGTAGACATTGTGGACCATAAGTTCGTCGCGTCGTTCAGCAAAGTGGGCGCCTCGAAAACGCTCTTCGTCATTCAAGCGATTTTCAATTACTATACCGTCAAAGAACTCTTCGGAAAGCCGGTGCGGCGCTTCATCGTGTATGAATGCAAGAAAACGAGGAATGCCGACGGTAGTTCGCAAGTGCGACGGTATGAAATAGATTTCTGCAATCGCAAAGAGGATTTTGCGGTCTTCCACCGCCTTATCAATGATGCGACAACGGAAATTTCTCGGCGACGCATCTATCTGCCAAATCCATCCGATATGTTCGAGGGCGAAAACTCTTTCGACATCTATCGGCTCGGTCTGGTGGATGAGTAAAATTCGCCAGTAAGCAATAAAAAGCAAGTGCTCACTTATTTGTGAGCGCTTGGTCGATAAGTTGTTTTACGGCATCGTAGGAATAGGCACCGTCCATAACAACTGGCAATTTCCCTGCGACGAGGATGAGCGAATAGGGCGTGCCGCGCGCCCCTACATCGAGCGCATTCTGACGATCAGCACTCACGCGCGCATCAATCGTCGTTGAGGCGCCAGCGAAGCAGACAGCGAAGGCATCGGTGCCCAACACCCCCGCCGTCTGTGCGAATTCTCCATAGCGCAGAAGATCAATCGGCTGGTTCGCGAAGAGAACATCTGCGAATTTCCAAAATGCGTCGTTACCTGCGACCTGCGCGACGCATTCAGCAGCTCGCGCGTTAAAGAGCGCATTCGGATGAATTTCAATAAGCGGGAATTCGCGGAATACCCATGCCACATTGCCACCCACTCCCTCGTTCGCGATAATCTGATGCAAGGTCTCATGAAAACCTTTGCAGAATCCGCAGTCGAAGTCGGAATATTCTACGATGACAACTTTCGCGGCCGGGTTCCCGAGGATGTGATCGTTACTGCCAACAGGTCGCACTAAAGATGGATTGTCGGTGTGTGAGCCCACTGAAGGATTCTTCGCGACCGAAAAGTATATCGCACCCGCGACGATAACGCCGCCGATCGCGATTGCGACAGGAACCACGAGAGAAGATTTCATAAAGGAAGTATATGAGTCATTGCAGGTGCAACAGTTGTCTTTGTGCCCCAGAGCGAGGTGTCGAGCTTGATATCGCGGATATCGCGAAGATCTTTGTATTTGAGTACGCCGTGTTTCAGCGCATAGTCATAGAGCTCTTTCGTCAGGCGTACGTCCTCGATGCAATATTCGCGCACTTTGTCGACAAGCCCATCCTGCCACCACATAACCGCCTTTGTGCCGTCCCCCTTTTTCCCCTTGCCGAGCGTCGCCTCGGCGAGAGACTGGAGGCGAATGCGCCGACCGAGGACTTTTTGCACTTCTCTCAAGAGATCAAGCGATTGTACGCAAGTCAGATCGCCCGGATAGTAGCGATTCAAGAGCGGGATATCGAACGTATCGGAGTTAAAGCCAATGAGGAGATCGGTATGTTCGAGAAGCGGCCAGAGCCGCGGCAATTCTTCTTTTACATACGACGTGTAGGAATTCGTTTCTGAATTGTACGCACCGACCAGCGCGAGATCAAGATGTTCAATATCGGCGCGCGCAAGACTCGGGAACACATTCGCGGTTTCAATGTCGAAGACGATGTAACGCATAACCAATATGCCTAACGGCCTGAACGAAGTCGTTGTGGAAGTTCAGAGGAAGGGAGAGTAGCTTCTTCGCCGGTTGCAAGTGTTTTCAGCCGTACGGCGGTATTCGCAACTTCATCCGCGCCATAGGCAACGAAGAGCGGAATGCCGCGTCTTACTGCATCCTTGATTTGATCTCCAAGCGCGCGATCGGTGAGATTGACGAAGATCCGAGCTCCTTCTTTACGAAGTGTTTCGGCGAAAGATTGTGCTGAGGGAATATCATTTGGCGATGGCGTGCCGAGATAGAGCTGCGACGTACCTGCATTCACGTTCGGCATAAGCGCGTGCGTTTCGAGGAAATCTGCGAGCGTTACATCGCCGAGCGCGAAGCCGACTGCGGGAACCGGTTCGCCACCTCCGGAGGGCCAGAGTGAAATCAGGTTATCATAGCGCCCTCCGCCAAAAAGGGCCCGCGGATTTGTCGAGTTGGTATCATACACTTCAAATACCATACCGGTATAGTAGTCGAAGCCGCGCGTAATGCTTGGATCGAAGACAGCAGTACCAACACCGCGTGTTTTGAGTATCGTAATAAATGTTTCCATTGCTTTCGGCTCAATAAAAGACAAAGGGTCTGTTGCTGAAATAGTATTTCGCGCTTCAGTAAAAGCTTCCGATGTCATTTTTGACTTTTTATCAAGGAGGCGTAAATATTGTCGGACAGCATCGCCCTTGAGTCCTGCCGATTTGCAAGCGGCGTTGAGAAGCGAGCGCGAATTTATGCGAATAACGAAATCTTTTTCAGTAGCCCCAAACGCCTTCAATATCTCCGATGCGAGACGAACAATCTCGATGTCCGCTTCACCCTCGGGAAGACCGACAAGGTCGATGTCCGCCTGATAGAACTCGCGCAAGCGGCCTTTCTGTGGCCGTTCATAACGGAAACGATTGCCGATAGAGAACCAACGCAAAGGATATATGAGCTCACGACGCTTGGCCGCCACCATCCGCGCGAGTGTCGGCGTCATTTCGGGCCGTAGCGTCACGCGGCGATCACCGCGATCGGTGAAGGTATACGTTTGTTCGTTGACGATTTCTTCTGATGTCTTCGCTTCGTAGAGTTCGGCGCGCTCGAGCGGAGAGGCGTTGTATTCTTCATAGCCCCAGAGCGCCAGCGTCTGTCGAATACACGCATACATCGCCTCTTGCTTTGCCCAGTCGGTTGGATAAAAGTCACGGACGCCCTTATAAGGGTCTGCAGATGAAAGTTCGGACATAGATTTTGATTATATCAGACACCGGTACTTTTCGTTTCGACTGAGACATACTTAAGAATAAGATCGCGCATGTGCTCAGGACGCGAGATGCCATGCATAATAAATTCAACATCTTCGCCGGCGCTCTGCACCTTGATAGTGCCGATATTGAGCAGAGAGGGAAGTACCCCTATCACCTCGGTTGTTACATCCTGTACGCGCGAGAGAAATAGACTCGAAACTTCGCGAGAGAAAAATCCGCACTGTTTAATATCCACAATGCGCTGACTGGTAAGCACCCATACATTGAGGAAATATTTGGTACAGGCGCCCCATGCACTTGTCCACATTATGAGTAGCCAGACGCCAAGTATGGCACGAGCGAGAGTTGTGTGATAATCAAAAATTGTTGCATACGACGCCAGAGGCGGTACGAGTGCAAGGAGTTTTGGAAGCGCGAAGGGAATGACTGCGAGAATGGCATAGGGCAGGAGCTCGGCAAGAAAAAGGAACCAATGTTTCCTCGCTTCGAGTACGACATGTTCGCCAGGCTCAAGTTCAAATTCTTTCATACGTTGATGGTGCCCGAAAGCGCGTATGCCATAAGTGCGAACGATATAAAGAGGTGCGCCGCAATCGCGGGGAAGGCGACCCACGACGCATGAGAATACTTCAACCAATGATAGATAGCAACAAGCGTATAAATCGCCCAAAAAGCGAAGACGATATACAGCGCCCATTGAACCAAGGTGCCGATCGAGATACTGTTCGGTAGGAACGCGATTAAAGATGCTGGTGGATAAAATGGATGTAACGGCTGGTCAGTCATGGGGGGAATGATACTACGATACTACGCTGGGCGCCGTACTGGTCTGTGCGTATCTCGGCATTAAAACCGTGTGACTCGAACAACATTCGTGCGGTTTCTGCGTACATATCGTCACACTCAATCCACGCAATACCATCTCGAGTAAGATGTTGTGGCAGTTCCGTCGCGATGCGGCGAATATTGGCGAGGCCGTCTTCTCCGGCATAGAAGGCGCTTGCCGGTTCATAGTCGGCGACGCTCGCGGGAAGTGTGCGGCCGGCGGGAATGTAGGGCGGATTTGCGGCGATGATGTCGAACCGCATGTCGCCAAATGGTTTGAAGAGATCGCCGATACGGATATCAGCACGCTTGCCCGCGCAGACAGGCGATTTGTTCAAATCATTTTCGCGTATATTTTTGAGAATAGTCGCCTCATGCGCCGGATCGATCTCGCAGAAATACACTTGGGCGTTCGGTAGTTTCGCGAGCGCCGCACAGCCGATAGCACCCGAGCCAGCACATAAATCGAGAAATCGCCCGTAGGACGTACTACGTCCTACATGCGCCAAAAGCTGTTCTGTCCACCACTCTGTTTCAGGCCGCGGAATGAGCGGTTTCGAGTCGAGAAAGATTTTCAGGTCGAGGAACGGCTGCCAGCCAATGACGTAGGCGAGCGGCTCACTTCTGGCGAGCCGCTTCTTGTCGGCTTCGTATTCGAGCGTTTCTCTTCCGCCATATTTTTCCTCCAAGAGCCACTGCTCGTCTTTAGTCATATGAAGAACGCTAGCACATCTATCTGCCGGCAGAAAACAAAAACGTCCATCAATTGATGGACGTTTTTGTTTTATAGAACTGATTAGTAGCCGCCGCGACCGTAGCCGCCGACATTACCACCGCCATAGCCGCCGCGATCACCGCCGAAACCGCCTTCGCGGCGCGGAGGGCGATCACCCTGCGGGCGAGCGAAAGAGACCGAAAGCGTACGTCCATCCATCTCCTTCCCATCCCAATGATCGATAGCCGCTTGAGCTTCCGCTTCAGTAGCCATCTCGACAAAACCGAAGCCGCGCGAGCGGCCAGTCATACGATCGCTGATAATGCTCGTGGACACGACATTCCCGGCCTCGCTAAAGACCTTCTTCAAATCGTCTTCAGTCGAACGATAAGGGATGCCGCCCACATACAACTTATTTCCTTGCACCGAACCTTTTGGCTGTTGATTCTCCATGTATTAGATCTAGCCGATTAACCTCGCCGAAACTGAACACTTTGCGGCTGTTTTTGGTCATCGACTCTGAGAGTCTCAGACTCGAACGAGCCGAGCGAAGCTCGAATACTCTGCGAGTGTAAACAGTATGCCAGAAATGCCTATAAAAAACAAGTGAGGGATGGGGATAGCATTGTTCATTAGCGTATGCCGGAAACGAGAGCGGGGAAAAACATCCCGATCATACCGAGAGCAAGCAAGACGACGATGGTAATTGCCAGAGCTCGTCTCATGGTTCTAGTATATCAGAATCAACGTGATACAGTGTCCCAATGACGCAAGGCGAGGCGCTTACCATATTGAAGACCGGTGCGAACGTGTATCTAACTGGAAGTCCGGGGAGCGGAAAGACGCACCTGATAAACGAGTTCATAGATTGGCTGCGCGCTTTAGGCATCGAGCCGTCGGTAACTGCCGCGACCGGCATCGCGGCGACTCATATTTCCGGCATGACACTCCACTCCTGGAGTGGCATCGGCATCAGCGAGTCGCTTTCTAGAGCCGACGTGGATCGTATTGCCAGCAAAGAACATATTGCGAAACGGATACAGAAAGCAAAAGTGCTTATTATCGAGGAGATTTCAATGCTTTCAGCGACAACATTCGAGATGGCGGATGCGATCTGCCGCGAGGTACGCCGCGTCGACAAGCCATTTGGCGGGCTCACCGTCACTCTCGTCGGCGATTTCTTTCAACTTCCTCCAGTCTCAAGAAACCATGCAGTCGAGTTCGCGTACGTATCAAAAGTATGGCGCGATTTAAACCCGATTACCTGCTATCTCACCGAACAGTATCGACAAGACGATACCGACTTTTTGGATGTGCTTTCTGCGATGCGCTCTGGGCATATTGAAAAAATGCATCATGAACAGCTTGCCGCGCGGCAGATGTCTCCGACTGAGATACCGAGCATGAGCAAGGTACCGAAACTTTTCTCACATAACATTGACGTTGACCGCATCAACGCCGACGAGCTCGCGAGACTTCCCGGGAAGTCAAAGAAATTCCGCATGAGTTCGAAGGGAAAAGATTCGCTCGTCGAAGGGCTGAAGCGTGGCTGTCTATCGCCAGAAATTCTAGAGCTGAAAGAAGGTGCGGCAGTCATGTTTACCAAGAACTCTCCGCAGGGCAGATTTGTAAACGGCACGCTAGGGCAAGTGAGCGGTTGGGGTGCCGATGGATTGCCGATTATTGAAATTAGCAGCCCTTCGACGAGCTCTGGGCATGGGCTCCGCGTAACTACGGAGTCCATGGAATGGCAACTTGAGGAGCAAGGGAAAGTGCGCGCAAGTATCTCTCAGATACCGCTCCGACTCGCATACGCCATGACGGTACACAAGAGCCAGGGGATGAGTATGGATGCCGCGATTATAGATCTCTCCAAAGCGTTTGAATATGGGCAGGGATATGTTGCGCTCTCGCGTGTACGGCGGTTCTCGGGCCTCTATCTTACTGGTTTGAATGACCGCGCGCTCGAAGTGCATCCGGAGATTGTAAAGAAGGATATGGATTTTCGCGCCGCGTCTGACGCGGCGCGTGAAGCATTCAGTATCGAGATGTCGGAGACAGAAGTGGTCGGCATGCAAAAAAAATTTGTTAAAGCGATGGGCGGAGCATATCCCTCGCCTTTGCTCGGGACGACCAGGAAGTCCGGTAGCGCTAGACTCCCTATTCGGTTAGCGGAAACATTACAGACAGTACGAGACGCGAAAAATCTAAAAGACGCTGCGAAGTCTCGTTCGCTCTCCGTCTCGACCATTGTGAAGCATTTAGAAGAATTGGCAGAGATAGGAAAGCTTGTTCGAGTTGATTTCGCGCATCTTATACCAATTACTGTGATTGATGAAATTCACGAAGCGCTCGCAGAAAACGGTAGCGAGCGCCTCTCTACCGTTTTTCATGCGCTCGGCGGTCGCCATTCATTCGAAACAATCCGCCTCGTCCGCCTCATGCGTTCCAATTGAAGTTGTATTGAAGTCAGACTTCAATACCTTCAATACACACGTGGTACAATACATGAATGAGGAAGGAATCATTCGGTGTAGGGTCCTTTGTACACGTCTTTAATAGAGGGAATAGGAAGCAAGAGATCGTACGTGACAATAAGGATCGATGGAATTTCCTGCAGATGCTGTATTACTTCAATAGCGATTATTCACCGCTTAATCCAATGCAAACTCTCAAGAAAGTATTGAAGTCTGACTTCAATACAAAACTGATCTGGCCTATTGGATGGCCTGAGAGGAAACAGCTGGTGAATCTTCACGCATTTATTTTGCAGGACAATCATTATCATCTAGTTTTGGAGGAATTGGTAGAAGGAGGGATAGCAAGGCTGATGCAGAAACTTGGTACGGGAATGACTAATCGATTTAATAAACGGCACAGAGAAACAGGGAGACTCTTCCAAGGCGCATATAAAGCTCGGTTGGTTAATGACGATAATTATTTTAGATACCTGTTCTCCTATCTTCATATCAAGAACGCTTTCGAAATGTATCCAGGCGGTTTAAAACGAGCAGTTGCAAATTTTGATATGGCCTATGATTTCGCTATCAGGTATCCATATAGTAGCTTAAGGTATTATGTATTGAAGTCTGACTTAAATATGGAGAGATTGATAGGGAATGACGAGTTATTTCGGGAGGCGTTTCCTGATCCGTATGAAATGAAGGAGTTCGCCAGAAATAGTATAGAATCGATGACATTTGATGAGAGGAAATGTTTACTGGGAAACCTAGACTGACATGGATTGAAGCCTGACTTCAATCCATACAATAAAAACAGAGCTCTTCGTGCAGAGTGCTGTTGTGAATCACCTCCTTTATGAAAGATCAAAGTCCTTGGTGTTACTTGCAGACACCGGCGAACCACAGATCTGGTCCATGTTCACACTTATAGCGGCTGAGAAATACAAGACGTTCGCCTTTGTTGTACTCTCATTGCGGCATTGTATTAACCACGTCATCGATGAAGTCGTTAAGATAGACTCCAAGTCCAGCTGGGTCCGAATTCTATAAAAATGGCTTAAAATATGGCTTTTTGGGCTATGCGCGCAAGTAGTAATTCGATAAGTTGTGCGGTTTCGAGAGGGTCTTTGACACTTCGCGTCTGCACTGAGGTTTTATATATCGCCTCATCATTGCCACCAGATTCTAGCTCGTCGCCGACGTAGAGCGCGTCTGGCTCGCTTATATGAAGTCGTTCGCAGAGCTTCCGGACACCATACGCCTTGTCGACGCCGCGCTTGGTCACGTCGATACTCGTCGCGCCGCCGATGCCAACAGAGAATTCCGGCAATCGTTCTGCAATTTCCGCCTGGAGCATTTTGCGCTTCGTATGATCTGGGTCCCATTCTTTTTTCAAAGAAGGCGGTGCCTGCTGTCCGAGCGCGGAGAGGGTTACCTGGCCACCGCGATATTCAATGCGCTCTCCCCATGCTGGCTTCGAGAAATCAATAAGATCGGTTTCTTCTGCCGCGGCTCGTATTGCAGTTTCGATTGTGTGTGCTTCTTTTTCTGAAAAGCGTTCTTCATATATTTTTTTCCAATCGCTATTTTGAAATTCATAAAATGCGGCGCCGGAGGTCGGCAGGAGATACAAGTTTGAAAGATTTACACCGTTTTGGAGCTGTGTCACCACCTGTTTTAAAAATTGCGACAATGCGCCGCCAGAAATAACCGCGACGCACGTCTGATCGATGAGACGCGAAAGAAGATCCGCCATCTCACTCGTGAGCGACTGTTTGCTCTCTGCGAGTGTGCCGTCAAGGTCGAAAATAATAAGAGGTGCCATTATGAAAGAGCTTCAATTATGTGCGCGAGCGATGCGGTAGCGACCCCAATGACTTTGTCGGCCGCTCCGTAATAGATGAAGAGCGTGTCGCCACGGACGATGGCGCCACAGGAGAAGACGATGTTCGAGATTTCTCCTTCTTTTTCATATTTCTCCAGAGGTTCAAAAATCGGGTCGGCGGTGCGCGCCAAGAGCGAGGTACCGGAGGAATCGAGGAGCGCCGCACCGAGACGGTAGGTCGCGTGGCGCGAAACGCCATGATAAATCATGAGCCAATTATTACCGACCTTGATCGGCGGCGCCGCGCTACCGACCTTCGATCCGTCCCACATACCGTGCCGTGGCGCCATGATCTCGATGCAACGGCTCACGCGTTTCCCCGCGGCAATGTCAGGAAGAAGATCGGCGCAGATTCTATTATTGATGCGATGATAGAGTAAATAATTTTCATGTATTTTTTCGGGAAGCAGAACAAGGTCCTTGTCGTCGACGCCGTCTGGTGTCAGCAGGAACGGCGCACTCCACATCTCGAATCGCCGCGCAAGGAAATCATCGACGCTGATCGACGAAACAGCGCCGGCGGGCGGATGCACGCCGTCGTACGCGGTATAGGTCATCAAGAGCGCGTCATCAATATGCACGATGCGAGGATCTTCGCAACCGGAATTGCCGGTCGGACTCCCGCGTTTCGCTTCGAAATCGGCGCGTGGCGCGTATATCGGCTCAGACAGACGTTCTTTGATTGTGACGCCGTCTTCGGAAACCGCGAGTCCGATGGTAGATGTATTCGCCCTGTCCATTGCGCGATAGAGGATATAGATCGAGCCGTTCAGTTCGATGGCGGCGGCATTAAAGACGTCGCGACTCTCGAATTCTTCACCTCGCGCCGCGAGAATTGGATTCTGCGGCGCGCGTAGGAAGGTGCGCGCGGGCCGCTTCGGATCGAGTGCGCGCAAAAGATCGTGGAGCCTTACACTCGCCTTGGCGCAGACGGTGTCGGCCGCGCCATACCATATGTCAAGTTCTCCATTATTGCCGATGCTCGTGCTCGTCGGGAAGACGATATGCGGAACGAGACCGTATTGTTCATAGATTTCTTCGGGGACTAATATGGATTCGGTGCGTGAGATAAGCTTTTGCGGATTATCAAGCTCGAGAAGCGCGGCCTCAATCGAGAAGATACGTTCCCGCTCGTTGTAATAATCCTGGATATAGGAATAGATGAGCAGCCAGCCACCATCGGTTCGCAGAGGGGAGGCGCCGACCTCGATATGATCGGCATCGCTTCGGCGCAGTTCAGGAAGTGCGTAGTCGGCGAGATTCGCATGCCACGTTTGCCAATAGACGGGATCAAAAAAGTCCTCAATCCGTTTCGCGCGTGCGAGCGCGATGATCGGTCGTGGATATTCTTTTGTCCAATCGGTGTGTGCAGTGAGGAGCAATATGACATCGCCGTTGATGCGTTCGGGGAAAAGAGTCGCGGCTTTCGCGTTAAACGGCGTAATGAGATGCCGTTCTGTGAAGTGGTCAGGAGCGTCGCCGACAGCGAGCGCTACCTTGATATTATCTGGGCCGAAAGGGTAGCCACCAAGCGCAGTATAGAAACAGTACCAGCGACCCTCAAAGAAAGACACGCGAGGATCTTCACAACCGAACATATCCCACGATTCTTGTGGGGCGATAACCTGTTGTCGCCCATTGAAATTAATACCGTCTTCGGCGAAAGCGGTCCCTATACTCGAGAGACCGACATAGGGTGTCTGAAGAGAGTTCGGAGAGCCGAGCGCGCGATAGTAGAGACGCACGCCGTCTTCGGTACTGACCGCCGACGGGTTATAGGTAGCGACCGCTTCCCAATGGTGCTCGTGGCGTGGCGAGAGGATAGGATTATGAGATTCTCGGCGGATGATGAACATGTATCAAGCAGTTTGCGCGGGATTCATTGTTGCAAGCGACGGTTGGCTACCAGAGATGAGTTCATCGAGAAAAGCATCGAGCGGCGCGGTCGCAACACAGATAACCTTGTCAGCGCCACCGTAATAGACGAACAATTTCCCACCTCGTACGACGGCACCGCAGGCGTAGACGATACCAGGCTTCCCATTATTTTCGTAGTGTTCGTCTGGCGAGAGGACGGGCGCCGATGAGCGATGGAGTACTTTCGTCGGATCGGAGAGATCAAGCAACATCGCACCGAGCTTGTAGCGACCAGGGTCACGTTCATCGATCGCGTGATAGAAGAGGAGCCAGCCGCGGCCGGTTCTTACTGGCGGCGGTCCGGCCCCTCGGACGAAACTGTCCCAAGAATCTTCGCGCACCGGGAGATCATTGCGAGACCCGACCCAGCTTTGGATAAATGGCTCAGTAGTACCAATATCTTCAATAGAATAGCGATAGGCGACTTCTATCTTTGGCGTGACACTATGGAGGATGGCATATTTCCCATCGATCTTTTCCGGAAACAGGACCCAATTTTTGTGAATTTCTCCCGGTCGCGACAGGATATGCGGTCCGTCCCATTTCCAGAATTGTTCTTTCATGAAATCATTCTCAGCAATTGAAATTGCGGCAACGCGGATGAAATCCCATCCATCGAACATATTAAAAATGACATACACGCGTCCCTCTATGACGACCATGCGCGGATCTTCGCAACCGCCCCAACTGCCGCCAGATGGATATAGAACAGGAGAATAGCGACGCACACGGCCGGGGAGATTGCGCGGTTTCTGCGCAACATAAACTGGATAGGGAAGCCGCTTGTCGAAGACAATACCATCTGCACTGCTGGCGTAGCCGAGTCGAGAAACTCCATCCATGCCGATGGCGCGATAAATAAGATGCGTGCGGTTGTCGATGATTGCTGCCGCTGGATTGAGAACCGCTTCTGCAGTCCACGGGTTAGTGCCAGGTTTAATAATCGGATTGTGGAGAGATTTATCGAGTATAAGGAACTTGAAACGTTTTAAGCGTAAGAGCGCTACAAGTTTCTTTCGTATCGGTTTCGAAAAGACGGCACCAAGAATCGCCCCAGCAACGAAAAAGGAAAAAAGCAGTGCGATGATGTTTACTAAAAATGAAAAGTCCATAAGGGAATGACCCTTACATAATAGCATGCATATGATGCATACGGTTGTGATATATTCGGCACATGTTGGCAAATGTCTGCATCGCAAAATTACACCACGCATGAAGTTATGGATGGAATAAACTTAAAAGATTTTCACCCATCGGAGCGACATATGCCTCGGGAGTCAACTCCTGTAGCAGTGCCATCGTAAGAAACGCCCCGTACGGTGCAGACTGGAATAAATTCTTTTTTAATGAGAGGGAAATATTTTTTGTATGCTGATATGATGGTCTATGACGCATTGGCGGATGCATAAGTTCAGATACATTTGGCACTCCTCATAACTGAGGAAACATGCGGCAATTCAATAGGTTTCGGGGCACCAAGGGCTGGTTGTATATGTGGGAAAGGACGATACGCTTCAGGACAATGGGAAACATTCCGCTGGCAGGCGAAGCTTGAGAAGCAGCAAGGACATCTTGATGCTCTTGATCCTCAGAAGACGATACCGAAGACACTGAGGAAACGGAACATCCTGCCAGAGGTTGAAACGTTCATCATCGAACAACGCACGGCGCATCCACGTCTCGGCAAGAAGAAGTTGGCGGTTTTTCTTAAAGAAGATGGATACAGAGTATCGGAGTCATATACCGGCGCGGAGGTTCGCTTTTGCTGGTGCCTATACCAGCCACTCGTCTGCAAGTGTCGCCGACTTCCTTCGCAAAGTCATTGAGGTCTGTCCGTTCATCATTGACGAGATTCAGACTGACAA
>PFPP01000044.1 GCA_002793115.1 Candidatus Kaiserbacteria bacterium CG_4_10_14_0_2_um_filter_50_16 | reverse complement strand
AGCGCCCGCATGAGTTACTGGGCATGGTGTCTCCACTGGGCTATATTGTGTCGACATTAACCGTCGGGGAGTGCCAAAAGTACTGGACGCGTACACGGTGTTGACAACATATTATCAATATGCTAACATACAAAATAGCGAGACAGTTGCTTGCTGTTTCGGTAACTAAAAAATATGACAATCTTAGGAGCCCTTATGGGCTTTTTGCTTTTATCGGGGAGCGCCATAGCTCTGCCTACGCACGCACACGCGCCTTCGGCGCCTGTTCCGGCAGGTTATTCGGTAACGCTTACCGCGTATAACGCCGTACCGGCGCAAACTGATGCGAGTCCTTTCGAGACTGCTTCTGGCGCGTACTCGAATCCTGCTGTTGTCGCTGCGCGATCGAGAAATCTCGCGAGCGAGTTACCGTTCGGCACTATTATTGAAATTGATGGATCGAATATTTCATCGCAGGGTACCTGCGGCTACAGCGTGGTCGCCCAGCGCATCGGCTATCGCGTCATCGCCGATACGATGAACGCGCGATATACCGACCGCATTGACATCTTGTTCGACACGCAAGCGAATTACCGTACGGCCGATCACGGCATGCAGAACGCGGCCGGTGTGCTCGGCATCTGTAATAATGCCACCACCCGCGTTGTTGGATATGTAAATATCAATCGTATTCCAGCGACGCAAGCCGAGCTCGCCGCGCTTGTCAGAAGCGGCAACTCTCTCGCGCTCAAATAAGATATGAATGTTGAAGGATTATGTGCTAGTGTGAAGTAATGAAAGGATACATAGCACACATTGAAGAAGCGACAAAAGAGAATACCGATTATCGTCGGGTTCTTTATACAGCGAAGCACAGTCAGCTTGTATTGATGAGTTTGAAGTCGGGCGAGGAGATCGGCGAGGAGGTGCATCATCTGGATCAGTTTTTCCGTTTTGAATCGGGGCAAGGGAAGGCGATTATCGACGGTGTAGAACACAAGGTTAAAGACGGCGATGCAGTCGTCGTGCCAAAGGGCGCGCGGCACAATATTGTCAACACCGGTTCGGGCGACCTGAAACTGTATACGCTTTATTCCCCGCCGAATCACAAGGACGGCACGGTACAAGCGACGAAGGCGGACGAATACGAAGAAGAGTTCGACGGCGTAACAACAGAATAAGAAAAAGTCCCGCTTGCGCGGGACTTTTTCTTTCAACAATCTACTATTTAGACCTTGCTGACGTTGAGAGCGTTCGGGCCTTTCGGGCTGTCGCCGATCTCAAATGAGACTTTGTCTCCCTCCTGGAGCTCGTCGAACGAGACGTTCTTGAGTTCGTTGGAATGGAAGAAAAGGTCCTTCGAGCCTTCCGGCGCGCCATCGACTTTTATAAAGCCGAATCCTTTCTCGTTCTTCTTGATAACTGTACCGTTTTGCATACTGCAGATAGATAAGTTGTGTGACTAATGTATCAAATCAGTAGCCGAAGATAGAAACTCGATCCCATTTCTCTGGATCCAGCTCTGGTTGATATACACATGATATCATACACTCTATATAAATGCAAGAACACAATTTCACTCTTAAGGACCTGTTCAAGCGCGAATGGTTGCCATCGCTCATCAGCGCGCTCACATTACTCGTCATCGCCTACATCGTTGAGCATTACACAAACATCTATGCATTCGAATATTCTCTGCGCCCGACCTCCAACCACGTAGGAGATCTCATTCTGGACAATATTCCGGTCATCGATCTGAACTTCATCATCATTGAAGGCGCACTCTTATCCATCGTCCTCGGAACGCTGTTCGTACTCTCTAAGCCGCGCTACGTCCTCTTTACACTCAAATCTTTGGCGCTTTTTATTATAATCCGAGCGTTGTTTGTCTCTCTCACACATGTTGGCATCTACCCAGAACACATCACGCCGGGACTCGGATTCTTCGACGGCATCTATCTCTATCTCAACTTCCAAACAGGCTTATTTTTTTCCGGTCATACCGGCTTGCCATTTCTTATGGCGCTTATCTTTTGGAAAAAATTTCCCGTTCGCATCGTATTTTTATCACTCTCATTCATCTTTGCCGTTGCCGTACTGGTGGCGCATACCCATTATTCAATAGACGTATTCGCGGCGCCCTTTATGGCATATTGTATATTTAAAATCGTCCGACATTTCTTCCCGCGTGATTACGAGCTCACCGAATCAACGCCGATGCCATAAGCGCGAATGACCGAGAGAAATACCGAGAGCACTAGCGGTCCCAGTATAAATCCGAGCGGTCCGAAGAAGATAATGCCGCCGATAATAGAAAAAAGAACGAATAGCGGCGAAACCTCGAGTCCTTTGCCGAAGAAATATGAGGTAAGAATGTTATCGACGAGAATAACGATCGCGCCTCCGAACAATGCGAGACCGATCGCGGAGAGGATCGCACCTTGCAGATAGAGGTACGCGACCGCTCCAATAAATGCGAATGGAGTGCCGAGCCCGGGAATCGCCCCGATAATGCCGCCAACACTGCTCCAAAGAATCGCGTGCGGTATGCCAAACAGCGAGAATGCGACCCAGATGCATAGCCAGCGGATAAGCACGATACATAACGTTCCCCGCATAACTGAACTAACTGTCTGATGCATTTTTTTTAATAAGTCGTTAGTCACATCCTTCCCCAAAGGACTCGCTTGTGCAAGTGAGACAAGCAGACCGCGCCCATCGCGTAGGAAGAAGAAGAGCGCGAGGAGCATGAAGAAGGTGCCGAAGAGAACCGAGAACGTCTGATAAATGAGCGACCCTAGATTCTGCGAGATAAATGAAAGCACGCTCCCGGTATATGTATGTATGTCAAACACGAATCCGGGGAAGAGCTGCCGTATCGGAATCTCAATCGCACTTTGGATAGTGCGCACATACTGCAACCCGCCATCGTGTGCTCCCGCGTAGATGCTCTGTGTTTCTTGGAATATCTGCGCCCCGATGAAGAAGAGCGGCACGATGAAGAGAACAAGCGTCAGAATAACCGTACACAAAGCCGCCGTGCCTTGCCAACCGCCGAGCATGCGCGCCAACTTTTCATACGGTTGGTGGAGGAGGACGGCGAATACTGCGGCGAGCGATAAAACAGTAAAGAATGGCGCGAAGACGAAAAAGAGGAGTATAGAAATACCGATGAAAAGAACGAAGAGAGGAAGATTCCCTAATTTATGCGTATCCATACTTTTTGTTTTTTATTTTTCTCGCCTGGTGGTGAGCCAGTCCATGACCTTCTTCCGATGCTGATCGAGCGACCAGATATTAGTATGCTTGAAGAGCGTTTCGTGCGTCTTCTTAAATTCTCGCAGGAGAGCAGACGATGCACGAGGAAAGCCGGCAGGGAGATCATCGTTATATAATCTCAGAAAGTCTGAAGAAGAAATCTGCTTCTCGCTTCTCGCCTTATCGAGGTCAGGTAGCTTCATTGCTCTATAGTATCACAAAATGATATAATCGCCCGCACATGAGAGTAAATATCGTCCATCCGGGGGCTGATAAGCTCCGGTACGAAATACGTGAGATTGTGGAGGTTGCGAAGTATGTCGCCAAAGCGACGTCTCGTCCTATCGTGTGGGAGAACATCGGCGATCCAGTCGCGAAGGGCGAGATACCGCCGGCGTGGATAAAAAAAATAGTGAGAGATACGGCAAAAGAGGATTCTATTTTTGCTTATTCGCCGACCAAAGGCCTCGACGAAACGCGTGCCTACATCGCACGCGAGCGGAATCTGGAAGGCGGCATACAGATAACGCCGGACGATATTTTATTTTTTAATGGTCTTGGTGACGGCATCTCTCATCTCTACCGCAACCTAAGTCCGCATGCACGGGTACTCGGTCCCGATCCCGCATATCCGACGCACTCGTCTGCCGAATCGGCTCATTCGAATAAACCGCCGCTCACCTATCGTCTCGATCCAGAAAAAGAATGGCAGCCCGATCTCACGGATATGGAGAAAAAAATACAAGAGCACAGAGATATTGCTGGCATTCTTATCGTCAATCCGGACAATCCGACTGGGTTCGTTCATCCGCAAAAAACAATCCGAGCTATCGTAGCGCTCGCGAAGAAATATAAGCTTTTCGTCATTTCTGACGAGATTTATTCGAATCTCGCATACGAGGGAAGCGGAATGCGAAAGCTCGCCTCGGTTATAGATGGCGTGCCGGGCATCGCCATGCGAGGAATCTCGAAGGAATTTCCCTGGCCGGGAGCGCGGTGCGGATGGATCGAGTTCTATAATCGCGACAAGGACAAAAATTTCGACCGCTACGCGCGCTCGCTTGTGGATTCGAAAACGCTCGAAGTATGCTCAACGACGCTCCCGCAAAGAGTTTTACCGAGGGTAATGAGTGATGCTCGCTATTATCCATATCTGGCAACTCGCACACGCCGCTATGAGCGCCGCGCAGCATACGCCTACTCGGTGCTCTCGTGTATTCCGAGTGTTATTATCCACAAACCGCAAGGCGCTTTTTATATGACCTGCGTTTTCCGTAAGGGTGTGCTCAAGGAGAGTCAGTCGCTCACTATGAAAAGTGGTCTTAAAAAATATATCGGCTCGCATCTTGCTGGTGTGTCCCTCGACAAACGATTCGTGTATTACCTCCTCGCATCTACCGGCGTCTGCGTCGTGCCGCTTTCTTCTGGTTTCAATTCATCTATCCAAGGATTTCGATTTACTTTATTAGAGCCGAATGAAACGCGCTTTAAAAAAACAGTCGACATTATCGCTAGGGCGATTTCAGATTTCATAGCGTCTTGAGCAACTCGGAGAAGGGAAGTACAGTGATGGTGGGCATGCAAATGGGGCCTATAGTTCAGCGGTAGAACGCGTCCATGGCATGGACGAGGTCGGGGTCCGACTCCCC
>PFPP01000048.1 GCA_002793115.1 Candidatus Kaiserbacteria bacterium CG_4_10_14_0_2_um_filter_50_16 | reverse complement strand
GTTATGGGCCCCCCGAGGTACCTCTCCTCTACCCCGCGATATGAATACTATACCTATGTAGGAAAAGCTCTGCAACCTAGATTACTTTAAATTCGTGGAAGACGGATCCGTAGTGCGCGATGGTGCGGCGCGCGCCGATTTCAGAAAGGTCGAATGCAGAGCCCTGATGCGCGATCTGGTTGCGCACCTTGTGCGCTTCCCACGCGTCTTGGAGCGTCGCAAAATCAGTTTTATCGGCGGTTTTTAATTTTTCACCGACGCCGTCGCCAGTATACCCATGCTTGGCAAGTATGTCATCGAGCATAATGTCGGCTTCAATAATCGCTTCGCGCCACTCGCTCGCGCTCGTGCCATTCGCGAGCGACTCGATATGCTGCCAACGTTGGTGTATCCCGCCCTTTGTTTCTGGCGCGAGCAGTAATGTGCTGTAATAAGCATCCTCACGTTTGCGCAACTCAAAAAGGCGTACGGTCGAATAGACGATGATGAAAAGCCCTAAAATCGAGAGCGCATAGCCGATAACAATAATCCAAAGCCAAAGATGCGCGGCAAAGGCAGAAAACACTGAATAGTTCGCCGGCGCATGCGCGCCGTAGAAGAGTTCGTACAGAAGGCGGAAAAAATACTCGACGTTTATCTGCGTGGCGACCATTATCTATAGTATAGACGATAAACGTTAGTTGTTGTTCGTTTTCTCCACTGCTTCGCCAATTGCGAAAAGCGCGTCTTCTGCCTGATGCGGTGCGGTGAAATGGATGCCGATGGGGAGTTTCTCCCCTCCCCGCTCGACATAACCCATCGGGACAGAAATCGCAGGCATGCCGGTAAGATTTGCAGTCACAGTAAATATGTCCCCGAGATACATCGAGAGCGGATCACTCTTCTCGCCAAACATGAATGCCGGAGAAGGTGTTGTCGGAAAGGCGATAACATCAACTTTCGAGAAAGCGGCGTCATATTCGCGACGCAACACTATGCGCACCGCATCCGCTTTGCGATAATATGCGTCAATATATCCGGACGAGAGCACGAAGGTGCCAAGAAGAATACGGCGACGAGTTTCTTCTCCGAATCCTTCGGTGCGAGAGAGGACATAATCATCAAGAAGCATTCTTCCGCGCGTGGCGAGTCCGTAGCGCATACCATCGAGGCGCGCGAGATTGGTGGAAACTTCGGCAGGCATAATGATGTAGTACGCCGCGAGCGCATATACGCTCATCGGCAATTCGATATCGACGAGTGTGTGGCCGTGGCGTGCAAGTACGTCGAGTGTGGCATCGAACGCGGCGCGCATATCTGCGTCAATCACTTCTTTTAAGAGATGCTGCGGAATCCCTATGCGTAGATTTCTTGGTCCGCCGGCTGGCGGAGGCGCGCCATAGAGACCATCCGGAATTGTCGTCGCATCAAGCGCATCGATGCCGCGAATTGCGTCGTAGAGAATACGAGTATCTTCAACCGTTTTTGCCAGCGGACCGATTTGGTCGAGAGATGAACCCATCGCGATAAGCCCCGAACGCGAGACGGCGCCGTAGGTCGGCTTCAGCCCCACAATGCCGCAATGAGCGGCTGGTTGGCGGATAGAACCGCCGGTGTCGGAGCCGAGGGCGGCGATAGCGAGATGCGCGGCGACTGCGGCGGCGGAGCCGCCGGAAGAGCCGCCGGGCACGCGGGAGATGTCGTGCGGATTCTTCGTCGCGCCAAATGCCGAATGTTCGGTCGAAGAACCCATTGCGAACTCGTCCATATTGGTGCGCCCGAGGAAAAGCGCACCTGCATCTTTTAATTTTTTAATGACAGTTGCATCATAGGTCGCGCGATAATTCGCTAGCATTTTTGATGCAGCGCTCGCAATTTTTCCTTCTATCAAAATGTTGTCTTTTATCGCGAGCGGAATGCCGCAGAGAAGTGATTCGTCTCCCGCATCAACACGTTTTTGTGCCGCAGTAATCGCGGCATTATCAGCATCGAAAATCTCCAGATATGCGTTCAGTTTCGGATTCTTCGTCTTGACTGCTTCGGAACAGGCGTCCCACAAGTCGGAGACCTTGAGCTCTTTTGAGCGAAGGGTACTCGCGGCTTCCACTATCGTCATTTCATTCGGCTTCTTATTCATACGAAATAATCTGCTTCACGACGAGATGCCCGCCCTCGCCTGCTTGCGCAGGCAGGCGCGCCGGGAATTGTTCGGTGAGTTTCCCGGTATATACGCATGACGCATGCGGCGCGCCATCTTCGCGCATCACATTTCGCAATGGCGGCTTTTCTTTCCCGAGATTTCGAGGAATGTTTAGTTTTTCGAGTTGCCCGACGTAATCAAGAATGGCGTCAAATTCGTTCGTAAATTTCTCAATTTCTGCATCTGTAACCTTGATGCGCGCGAGCGCCGCAAGTTTCTTCACGTCTTTTGCAGTGGCCGCCATTCCTTGCACTGTATCATGTCTCTAGCTTCTTGAGGAATGCGGATTCATTGATGATATAGACACCGAGCTGGTGCGCTTTATTAAATTTACTCCCCGGATTTTCGCCGGCCACAACGAACGAGGTTTTTAAAGAAACGGAGGCAACTACCTTGCCGCCCGCGCGACGCACGCGCGCTTCTGCTTCTTCGCGCGAGAGTGTGGGAAGCGTACCGGTTATGACCACCGTCTGACCGGTGAGAGGTCCTTTTTGTGGTGCAACTACTTTCTGTATGGTGAGATGCTTCCCGAGCCGCGCGAGAAGCGCGTGATTGTTTGCATCTTTGAACCACTCCGCGACTGCCTTCCCGATAATCGGGCCAATTCCGTCTATTTTTGACAAAGATTCTTCAGTCGCTTTGCCAAGCACCGCGAGCGTTTGGAAGTGCGTCGCGAGTAAAAACGCCGTTTCTCCGCCGACATGCGGAATGCCTAGGCCGATAAGCAACCGATCGATTGAAACTTTTTTTGCCTGTGTAATCGCCGCGATGAGATTGACCGATTTCGTTTCTTCGAACCCGGGAAGCGCGAGTAATTCATCTTTCGTCAACTCAAAGAAGTCATCGAAATCAGAAATCAAATTATGCTCCATAAGAAGCCGCACCGTCTCGTGGCCGCACCCATCGATATCGAGTGCTTGCTTGCCGGCGAAATGAATCAGCTTGCGTGCCCGTTGTTCAAAAGATCCGGCCTTTTTGCACCGATGCGCCGCTTCGCCAGGTACGCGCTCGATGCTTCCGTCGCCACCGCAGAGCGCCGAGCGCGTCGGGAAGCGCCACGCTTTCGCTCCCTTCGGGCGCAATTCCTTTACGATCGAAACGATTTCGGGAATGATGTCGCCAGCTTTCTGCAGAATGACCGTATCGCCGATATGGATGTCTTTTTCTTTTATAAAATCTTCGTTATGAAGCGTCGCGCGCGCGACGACGGTGCCGGCGACTGCTACAGGAGTGAGATGCGCGACAGGCGTCAGCTTCCCAGTCCTCCCTACCTGCAGAGTAATGTCCTCAAGAATCGTCGTAACCTGTTCCGGCGGGAACTTATACGCAATACCGAAGCGCGGCGCCTTGCCTGTATAGCCGAGCGCCTCCTGCGCGGCGCGCGATTCGACCTTTAGCACGATGCCGTCAATCTGATAGTCGGTTTCCCCGCGGGCGCTCCCTTTCCATTTCTTCCAGTACGCAAAAACTTCTTCAAGAGTACCGGTATGCCGATGTTCGGAGTTAACGGGGAGGCCGAGCGCGGCAAGGTATGCAAGTTCATTGCTTTGTGTCAGAGGAAACGTTTCGGACGTCGCCGCAACGTCATACATGAAGGCGCCGAGTGGCCGCTCCGCTGCAATTTTTGGATCGAGCTGGCGAATGGAGCCGGCGGCGGCATTGCGCGGATTCGCGAAAGGTGGCTCGCCCGTCCTTTCACGCGCCGCGTTCAATTCCTCAAACCCAGAGCGCGTGAGATACACTTCTCCTTCAGCTATCAGATCGACGGGGCGCGTAAGACGTTCCGGAACCTCGCGAATCGTGCGGATATTGTGGGTCACATCCTCGCCCGTCACGCCATCGCCGCGCGTAGCCGCAGTGGTAAGTATTCCTTTCTTATATGTAAGGACGATTTTCAAACCGTCTATTTTCAATTCGAGGTCATAGGCAGGTGTCGCCCCGCTTGTTTTACGCACGCGCTCATCAAACGCGCGTATGTCTTCTTCGGTAAACGCGTCATTGAAGGACCATTGTGGGACTTGATGCCGTACCTTTTCCAAAAATGGAAGTACCTCTCCGACCACGCGTTGAGTAACTGACTCAGCATGCACAAGCTCTGGATACCGCCCCTCGAGCTCGCGGAGCTCGTGATAGAACGCGTCGTATGCACTGTCGGAAAGTTCCGGGGCGTCAAGCGTGTAGTATTGTCGGGCATGGTACGCGAGCAATTCGCGAAGCTTCGCCGCGCGTTTCCTCGCTCTCTGTGGGACAGCCATATGCCGCCACTATATCATCAGTGTTTGGAACTCAAACCGCGCGACACGAAACGCGCTCCGCCAGGGCTCGCCACGGTGCTACATGGGACGTCATAGCCCTGTGAGAAAATATAGGTGTCATAATTATTGGGGGGTTGTGGATCTTTGTACTTATAGACCGTTACGTCCGCACAATGTTTATCATTTGCGTTGTATTTTACACGCGTAGTGATAACCCACTGGGACGACGTACACGATACAAGAGTCTCAGAGACGAGTCCTGTGTCTCTGCAATCTAGTCTGTAGTCTGGGTAGGCGGCAGGGGGAGATAGGAACGACGGAGGAGGAGGGTTTGCACAGGTATAAGGTGGTGAAGGGTAATCATAATTTCCTCTTTTGTCAGCATACAGGGCGCATTCGAGCGCGGCATCGGCGGCATAGAACGCATATTGCGATTGGATAGCCGAAGAAGCGAGCACTTGTTGTTTATAGCCGAGCGAGCCGAGGGTGAGGCCGAAGGAGAGCATAACCGACATAAAGATGACGGCGATGAGAAGCGCGAACCCTT
>PFPP01000034.1:1077-5369 GCA_002793115.1 Candidatus Kaiserbacteria bacterium CG_4_10_14_0_2_um_filter_50_16 | reverse complement strand
ACAATCTGGCAGTACAACCACACCAGAATCCATTCAGCATTAAAAATGTCGCCTATGCAGTTTGCGCTTCAGGCGGCGCAGGCATACAATTCAGGGAACAAGGAAGGTGTGCAATGAAAGGGGTCCACTCCATAAACAAAACCATTTTGATGGCAAAATACGCTAGCGATACATGGATTGAAATAATGAGCAAATCCTAAGTCAAACCAATAACATCCTTTTATAGATATCTTGTTTCATATATACTGGTAGCATGGCCTTGATGGACACGGTACGCGCAGAGAGACTCGCGAAGATTGCCCGTCTTAAAGAGGCGGGAATGGACGCATATCCAGCTCGGGCAAGTCGCACACATACCATTGAACAGTTTCTTGAGAATCATGAAACGCTTCAAGGAAATAGTGAACAAGTCATGCTTGTCGGACGCGTGATGTCAATACGAGAACATGGAGGATCAGTGTTCGTAGATATTTTTGATGGGACGAAAGGACAGTGTTATGTACAGCGCAATAAGCTCGACGAATCATCATACGAACTTTTTACAGCTACGGTAGACACCGGTGACATTGTTGAATTCGCTGGTCTTGCTTTCATGACCAAGCGCGGAATGCCGTCCTTGGACGTGACCGGGTGGCGCATGCTCACCAAATCTCTACGCCCCCTTCCAGATGAGTGGTTCGGGATTAAGGATGAGGACGAACGCTTCCGTAAGCGTTATCTGGACATCCTGCTCACCAAGGATCTCGCGGAGCGTATTCGTCGACGTTCCAAGTTTTGGAATGTTATCCGCTCGTATTTTCTGGACAGAGACTTTGTTGAAGTAGAGACGCCCGTATTAGAGACGACAACCGGCGGTGCCGATGCGCGCCCATTCGAGACGCATCACAACGCACTGGATATAGACGTGTACCTACGCATCTCGGCCGGCGAGCTCTGGCAGAAGCGGCTCATCGTCGCCGGTCTGCCGAAGGTGTTCGAGATTGGCCGAATCTTCCGCAACGAGGGGATGTCAGCGGAGCACCTGCAGGATTACACCCAGCTGGAGTTCTATGAGGCGTTTAAAGACTATGAAGCCGGGATGGGAATGATTACCGACCTATATCGCACTGTTGCCGATAAGGTCTACGGTACACAAACCTTTTCAATCAAAGGATTTGATATTGATTTGAGCAAAGACTGGGAGACGTACGACTTCTGTGCATTGATGCAGAAGGAATATGATCTTGACCCACTTGACGAAGGTGCTAATTGGGTGTCTGTGCTTACCGAAAAAAATATTTCGTTTGAAAAAGGAGTTGGAGTTGAGCGTTTAGTAGATATGGCATGGAAACAGGTTCGCAAAACCTTGTCGGGTCCCGGATTTCTCATCAACGTGCCGGTGTACATGGAGCCGCTCGCCAAGAAGAGCACGAAGGACCCGCGCGTTGTAGAGCGCTTCCAAGTTATGATTGCGGGTTCTGAAATAGGGAAAGGATTTAGCGAGTTGAATGATCCTGTTGACCAGGCCGAGCGCTTCAAGCGCCAACAGCAGTTGCGCGAGGAGGGCGACGAAGAGGCGCAGATGCCAGACACTGAATTCGTCGAAGCACTTGAATACGGAATGCCGCCAGCGTTCGGCTTCGGCGTTTCAGAACGTTTATTTAGCTTTCTCGAAGGAGTCTCGGTTCGTGAAGGACAAATCTTCCCTTTGATGCGCCCACGATGAAAAGCTAAATTGAATAAGTTTCATGTTATATTTCTTTATGCGCCCATAGCTCAGTTGGTAGAGCGTCTCCCATTTAATGAGAGGGTTCCATGTTCGAGTACTGGTGGGCACACTTGTAGGTTGAATGTATCTAAACGGGAATTGCACTTTTTATAGAGTCGTGTATTAAAAAATCTGACAAGGGAATTCCAGCATGCGCGCACGGGTGGAAGAAGTCCGCTCGTCTGCGAGCGGACTTGGGGCAAGCATTTGCATCTAGCCTCGGGCTGTTTCCTCTAGGAGCGTCCATGCGCTTGGACGAACTCCTCCCCAGTCGAAGACACGGAATCAAAAAGCGGAAGCAACACCACCACCGCACTAATGAAAACGAGGAAGGGG
The DNA here is from genome assembly GCA_002793115.1 of Candidatus Kaiserbacteria bacterium CG_4_10_14_0_2_um_filter_50_16. Lineage (GTDB taxonomy): Bacteria > Patescibacteriota > Minisyncoccia > Phycocordibacterales > Phycocordibacteraceae > C7867-001. Next base: position 3,286 of record PFPP01000034.1, on the reverse strand, counting down.
GTTGTGCGAATGGCGGACTCCGATGGAACGAGGAGGAGCCCGAGCTGGGGAGAGGATTCCTTACTCTCCCCAAACAAGAGCCGCCCCGAGCGACATTGTTTCGTTATGAGCGAAGCGAATTAGGAAACAAGAAGTGCCCCGTAGGGGCCCAGCGAGTCTGCGAGCGGGCGAGAGAGTTAGGGGTTTTGATATTGGGCGAAATAGGTTCTAACCGAGTTGAAAAGGGACTCCAGTTTTGTAGAAAAAGATACAGAAGCACCAAGAGCGTGGGACGCGCTTTGAGCGTCCCACTGATTTCCTGATTTCCCCCATTTTCCCAAAAATAATTGACTTCTCGCTCGAAAGCAGAATCCGTGATAATTTGATTAAGTTCACCGCGTTGCCACCCTAGCTCAGATGGTAGAGCATCGCATTCGTAACGCGAAGGTCCGGAGTTCGATCCTCCGGGGTGGCTCATGAATGAAAACAAGAAGCGATTGGCAGAGCTCGAAGCGATGATGGTATCACCCGATTTTTGGGCTGATAAGGAGCAGGCGCAGAAACTTGTGCAGGAGTATCAGGTGTTGAAAGAGAGCGGGGGAGGCGACTCGCATGATGCCGGCAATGCGACGCTCGCTATCCTCGCGGGCGCGGGCGGGGACGATGCCGAGGACTTCGCGCGCATGCTCCGCCGCATGTATGAAGGGTATGCCGCTTCGAGGGGGTGGCGCGTGCGCGAGTTGCACGCTAACGAAAATGATCAGGGCGGATACCGCAATCTCACATTAGAAATTTCTGGTTCTGGCGTGTATGGCCGTTTGAAACATGAGGCGGGCGTGCACCGACTGGTGCGTCAGTCGCCATTTAATGCCAATGCGAAGCGGCAGACGAGTTTTGCGCTCGTTGAAGTGCTCCCTCAATTGGTCGCGACTGATAAGGTAGAGCTCATGCCGGACGACCTCGAGATACAGTTCGCCCGCGCCGGAGGCGCGGGCGGGCAGAACGTGAATAAACGTGAGACAGCCGTGCGCATCCTGCATAAGCCGACGAACCTCTCGGTGCATATTTCAAGCGAGCGGAGCCAACTGGCGAATCGCGAGAAGGCGCTCGAGCTTCTGAAAGCGAAAATTTTTGCAAAAGAAGAGGCGGCGCGTGAGGCCATTGCAAAAGGCCGCTCTATCGCCGCGGCGACCGCCAACGAGTGGGGAAGCCAGATTCGCTCCTACGTCCTGCACCCGTATAAAATGGTAAAAGACCACCGCACTAATTTTGAATCTTCAAATCCCGACAAAGTCCTCGCCGGCGACCTCGACGGATTCATCGACGCGGCAACAGTTTCCAACAAATAAGATATACTGGACGCAATGGAAACGAAGATCGTCAAAGATGGCGCCATCACGCTACGTGAGTTGCGTACGCTCGCGCACGAGCAATACGGCGACATCATAAAGGCCGTCGTCGATGTGGAACAGGGAATCATGGGTGTCGGCGGAGAGCTTCATGTCGACATCCAATCGCTCCTCATCGATCGAGAACATTCGCATGGTGACGCGACCTGGGGCATCAACCTCTACCTCGACAAGACGGGTGATGATTTCATCGAATTTGACTCGATGATCAATCTCAAGCCGCTTCTCGGAAATCGGACTCGCGATATCGAGAGCGAGGAGATACAAGAGACGATACGAGGCATCATAGCGCGCCTCGTTCGATGAGATATGGCGATTTCTCGAGAACGATGGTTTCAGCTCTCGCTCGCCGATCAGCTCGGCAATGTCGGTAGCGAAGTGGGGCGTGCTCGCGCGTGGCGAGATAAGGACGAAAAAATCTTCTGGGGTGCGGCAGGTCGCGCGCTCGAGCTCCTCGATCTCACGCGCGAGGATACGCGCTGGCGAAGCCGCCACGCGGAGCTCGATCGCGCCCGCGAGACCGTAGCAGATGCGTTCCTAGGCGGGAGCGAATACGGTAGCACACTCGCCGACCTCGAACGCTATTTTATGCAGTTCGCTTTCTTTTCTCGCCGATTGCGCCAACCTTCATATTGGACACAATAAGGGATGTGGTACGATAGGAACATTGAATTATGTATGACACAGACACCAACATCAAACCAGCCGAAACGAGAGAGAGAGAGAGAGAGTAAACCTCTCTACTTTTTAAACCCTCGGTTCATAAAAACCGCCGTATTTTTGTTATTCTGCGCGGGGTTTTTGTTTTTTGGTTTTGCCAG
>PFPP01000034.1:817-1068 GCA_002793115.1 Candidatus Kaiserbacteria bacterium CG_4_10_14_0_2_um_filter_50_16 | reverse complement strand
AGCCGCTAATTGCGGCGGGGGAGTTGCGTGCGCTTGCGGAGACACGGTTACTGCCAGCACCACTTTATCCAGCGATTTAACCTGCACCGGCCATGGCTTGGTTGTTGGCGCTAATAATATCACCATTGACGGAGCTGGTTATACGATTACTGGCGATGGGGGAGCTGCTGACCGTGGCATTAATAATGTAAGCGGTTATGACAATATTAATGTTGAAAATTTAAGCGTAACTGGTTTTAATAAGGGTATTT
>PFPP01000034.1:0-670 GCA_002793115.1 Candidatus Kaiserbacteria bacterium CG_4_10_14_0_2_um_filter_50_16 | reverse complement strand
CCGGCTCGAGCACCTTAACCAGCAATACCGCCAATTCAAATTCTAATTATGGTATCTATCTTTATTCTTCCGGCTCAAGCACCTTAACTAACAATGTAATGGCTGGAAACGGCACAAATTTTTGTATTTTTGGCTCTTATAATAACACCATAGATACCACTAACACAGTTGAAGGCAAGCCGGTTTATTATCTTTATGGAGTTTCCAATCAAACTTATGATGGAGGCGTAGTAGGAGACATTGGGATGTTTTGGTGCATTAATTGTACTAATGTTACTGTAAAAAACGCGACTTTGTCAATTAATAATAACATTGGAGTTTTTTTAAGAAATACTTCCAGTTCAACAATTCAGAATGTTACCGCCAATTCAAATCATTATGGTATCTATCTTTTTTCTTCCGCTTCAAACACCTTAACCAGCAATACCGCCAATTCAAATTTTTATGGTATCTATCTTTTTTCTTCCGGCTCGAGCACCTTAACCAGCAATACCGCCAATTCAAATTTTTATGGTATCTATCTTTCTTCTTCCGCTTCAAGCACCTTAACCAGCAATACCGCCAATTCAAATTATTATGGTATCTATCTTTCTTCTTCCGCTTCAAGCACCTTGATTAGCAATACCGCCAATTCAAATTATTATGGTATCGATCTTTTTTTTTCCGGCTC
>PFPP01000007.1 GCA_002793115.1 Candidatus Kaiserbacteria bacterium CG_4_10_14_0_2_um_filter_50_16 | reverse complement strand
CTCTGGTCTACACCAAATGAAGAAAGAAGAGAGAGGAGAGAGGATTGACTGAATCTGAGTGCTGGTGAGTTCTGACGCGCTTGCCAGTACTGGTGAGGCGAGTATACAGAGCGAGAATACAGCACCAATTATGTATTTTTCATGTGAGTTAATATTGTTTAGTAATAAATAAATGATACAACCACCCACATAAAAAGCAAGTGGTGGGTGTGAACAAAGTAGATATTAGGAATTGCTTTACGCCGAAACGTACGGAAGGAGCGCCATATAGCGGGCGCGTTTGATGGCCAGCATAACGTCGCGCTGTTTGCCAGCCGGGATGCCGGTTCGCTTTTTTGAAAGCATTTTCGCATGCGGATTTGTAAATAGTTTCAGATATGCGACATCTTTGTAATCGATAAATTTTTTTATCTCTATTTCTTCGCGTTCAGCTTGGTGTGCCATGATAAAAAATTAAAAAGGAATATCTTCCGGGTTTATCTCCTCGTCCGGATACTTTATCGCCTCGCCATCACTCGGAGCCGGTTGTTCGTCGCGCGCGGCTGCTTGCTCCGAGCTTGTCGAGGTGACGGCGCCGCGGGCGGCGCCATCGGCACCGAACTGAAAGTTATCTACGACTATTTCAGTACGATAATTCTTCTTGCCACTCTCCTTATCGTCCCATGAACGCGTCTGGATGCGCCCCTCTATAAAAATCGGCCGGCCTTTCTTCATATATTGCGCAATGACTTCTGCCGTCCGCCCGAACGCGACTATATTATGAAATTCTGTCGTCTCTTGTTTTGCCCCGCTCTTATCCTTATAGGTGCGGTTCGTCGCGATTCCGAAGTTCGCCACCTGGCTTCCGGACGGAAGCGCCTTCAGCTCCGGATCGCGGGTAAGATTTCCATAGAGAAATACTTTGTTGAGGTACATATATATTTATTATACAACAACATTCTCAAGCGCGGCATCGAGCGTCGCATCAGTCGCTATCTCTGGCTCTTCAATGCGTTCCGGCTCTTTTACCAAGAGTTCGCGCATCTCGACCGCATGACGAGCGGCATCCTTCGTCGTCAAGATGTCGATAAAACGGATGATGTGTTTATGAGCGGTAGCCGCGGAGAGGATTTCTGCATGGTTCGTCGCTGGAGTTTCATACACGATCCAAGAAAAGTAGGCGGAGTCGAAGTCGCGCCTGCCCGCAACTTCATGGCGAGAAATGGTATACGCAAGTTGAATCTTTTCTGGTCTACCTTCAGCAACAAGAGTCCCTTTCTTCTCAATGAGATTGTATATCGTATGATACTCTTTCTTTACTTCCTCAATAGGAAGTTCGGGGTCGAGGTGGAATCCGAGCTCATACACGCGAAGCTCCGCGCCCGTATCTTCAGTTTCATCTACGAGTATCTCTTTATCTTGCTTCTTCGCCATAATCCTCGCATCCTAGCACGAGAGTACTGGCAGAGCAAATAGGCGCCGAGCATTCGTGAGAAGCGTGGCACGGACGGTTTCTGGATCTTCGCTTCTGATGTCTGCGATTTTTGCGACTACTTCTTTGACTGCGAGTGGATCATTGCGCTTCCAGCGGCGTGAAGTTGGTGCGACATAGGGAGCATCGGTCTCAGCGAGAATACTCGCGAGAGGTACAGCCCTGATGGCCTCGTCATATTCGCGCGCGAAAGTGATAACTGCGGTAAAGGAAATTGTGAAATCGAGAGCGATGAATGTTTCAGCTTCGTTTACACTTCCGGCGAAGAAGTGGATATCGCCGCGCAGGTTTGGATACTTACTTTTTGCTTCTTTCAAGATTGTTATCATGTCCTGATACGCATCCTTTGTACTATTACTAGAGCGTGCGTGGACAATAAGTGGTTTGTCGAGCTCGGCGGCGAGCAAAATATGATCATTGAAAAGTAATTTCTGTTTTTTCTTTCTTTCTTCATCTGCCGCCTCCAATCTGAAATAGTCGAGTCCGCATTCCCCTATCGCGACCACTTTATGGCTCTGCGCCAAGGAGCGATACACCGACGCTTTATACCACTCATCATTTTCTCGATTGGGGTGGAGCCCGATCGAGGCGAAGAGGTGTTCGTGCGATTCGGCGAGCACTACTGCCGTTTTCGAAGATTCGAGATCAGTACCAACGACGATACCGGCTATCCCCTGCTCTCGCATCTGTTCTATTATGTCTTCTCTATCGTGTGCATATTGTTCAAATTGCAGGTGGCAGTGCGTATCAATGTAACGAGTGTTCATAATCGCGGGAAGAGATTGTCTGGTTTTTTGTGGATCAGCACCGCTTCTTTAATCTGTGCACTTGTTGACGGCATGAATGACTCCAAGTCAGTGGCAATCGCATCCAACTCTCGTACTAATTTCTTGATGATCAATAATGCTTCGTCACGTATGCTTGTATCGTCAGATTTAACTCCAACAAATGGTTTCTTAATTGCTATCAGCGCATCATCGTGTCCTATGCGCTCCCAAATGCTATCCATCGCGTGGTTAAATTCAAACCTTTCGGTGTACCTAGCGACATCAACATCTGATTTAGTTTCTTGAGTCATCTTTACAGGGTCTTGAAGATGCGCTGTGGCCATTTGCATCACCCGCGCGATGAGATTACCGAGACCGTTCGTAAGGTTCGCCGTATACCACTCATCAAGCCGTTCCCAAGTAACATCCGAATCTTCCATGGGATTGATGTGCCGCAAGAGCATATAGCGCGTCGCATCTGTTCCATATCTCTTCACAAGATCGTATGGGCTGATGACATTCCCGAGTGATTTGCTCATTTTCTTCCCATCAGAAGTGATGAAGCCGTGATAGAAGACCGAATCGGTATTTTTTATTCCTGCCGACAGAAGCATCGCCTGCCACATAAGTGATTGGAATCGGACTTGGTCTTTCCCTGCAACTTGAAGCGTTATTCCTTCCTCCCAGAATTTCTTAAAGTTCCCTTGCTCGTCATCTGGCCATCCAAGCGTTGAAATATAATTTGTCAGGGCATCAAACCATACATACATCACTTGCGAATCGTCGCCTGGTACCGGAACGCCCCAGGAAAGCCGCTTCTTCTCGCGAGAAATACTGAAATCCTCAAGACCTTCCTTCACGAAATTGATGGCTTCCTGCCGGCGCCATTCTGGCACAATAACTCTTGACTTTTGCAAGTAGTCTAGAAGTGATTTTTCGTATTTCTTAAATTTGAAAAAATAATTCTTCTCGCGCAACACCTGTGGCTCGACGTTATGGTCAGGACATTTGCCATCCACCAAATCCTTCTCCGTGAGAAAAGCTTCATGGCCGACACAATAGAGCCCTTCATATTCTTTCAAATAAATGTCGTCTTCCGCTGTGCACCGGCGCCACATTTCTTGCGCCGCTTGCAGATGCGCTGAACTGGAGGTGCGGACAAAAGCGTCGGTGCTTAGATTGAGCGCCTCTTTCTCATTCAATTTCTGAACTTCTGCAGCGTAATGATCGATGTATGCCTGCGGTTCTTGGCCGGCAACTTTTGCGGCATCGTATACCTTCTGTCCGTGTTCATCTGTACCTGTGTTAAAAAACACCTCATCTCCCGCCGATCGCCAGATGCGCGCGAGAACGTCAGCTTGCACGAGCTCGAGCGCGAATCCGATATGCGGATTCGCGTTTACATACGGAAGCGTCGTGCTGATGTAACGCGCTCGCATAGAAAAGATTAGATGCTGGCGTGTTCGATCCGGCGCTTTCGTTTGTCGAAGTCGGTAATAAATTCGAGCACCACCGCCGCAACCGGCACCGAGAGCAGGACGCCGAGGAATCCGGCGAGCGTATAGCCCGCGATAAGCGCTACGATGACGAGAAGCGGCGGAATGCCGACGATCTTCTTCACGATAAGCGGATAAATGAGGTTCGACTCGAATTGGTTCACGACAATAAAGAAACCGGCGACAATGAGACCGAGCGGTATGCCGCCGTTCGAATACGCAACAACAGTCACCGCTGCGCCTGCTATGAGAGAGCCGAATACCGGAATAATTTCCGCTACCGCGGTAAAGACAGAAAGAAGGAGCGCATAGGGGATGCCGATGATGAGGAGACCGAGATACACGAGTATGCCGATGATGACCGAGAGGAGTACTTGCCCCTGCATCCAGAGCCCTATTTTCTTCTGTGAGCGCTTCCATAGGTTAACCGAGTACTCTTCATATGCAACCGGCATTATCATGCGAAGAAAGTCATCGACTCCGGTATCCTGAAGCGCGAAATAAAAAGAAAGCACAATAACCAGCACGAGCGAGAAAATACCGCCGAAAAAAGTAACGAAGAGTTGAAGTATACCGCCAGAGTCCGCGGTAAAGATGGACTGGAGCGAGAGAAGAGTATTCACGAATGACTGCGTCCCTTGCGAGTTGCCGATGAAGCCGGTTGCATTGGCGATGCCTTGGAAAGAGGATTGGGCATTAAGCGTATCTAGGTACTTCGGCATCGCTGAAAGGAAGCTTGTGGCATCCGCGATAATCGGCGGGAAAAAGAAATAGAGAAGCGAGAAAACCGAACCGAAGACGAGTAAATAGACCAGCAACGCGGCGATAAAACGCGGGATGCTTTGGCGGATGAAGATGGCAATGCCGGGCTCGATGGCCGAGGCGATAACGATAGCTGTCAAAATAAGAAGCGCGAGATCGCGCAACAGCCAGAATACATACGCGCCAGCGACAATAAAAAGCGCGGCGAAAACGGTATTCGATGTGATTGAAACGCGGATTTCTTTCCCCATACAGGCATCCTAGCATAAATGGAAGAGGCGCGTTGCTCCAGAGAGCAACGCGCCGTAAAAACTAGCGAGATATGATCTGCACACCGGGAGGCCAGACCCCCTTGCCTATGAAGGATGCTCCGAAGAACCACCCTTCATCTCTTTTTTTGTTGGCGCACCATCGCGCACCAACCATGAGTCGGTTACTTCCAACTCGAACTGGTATGATGTTTGCCAGTCCGTTAACGAGAAGATCACCATCCTCCCCGAAGCCTTGCTTTTTAAGCAG